>CBDUJZ010000001.1:0-122426 GCA_965367675.1 uncultured Myxococcales bacterium
AACAGCAGGTCGAAGTGGTCGTCCATGGTGCCCACGCGGTCTTTGGCCGCGAGGGCGACGGCCTGCGAGAGCGCGGCGGGATCTCGCGCGAACAGCCCGGTGATCGCGTCCCCACATGCGGCGGCCGAACCCGGCGTGTAGGTCTCCGCGTACGCCGGGGCGGCCAGGTCCGCGGCGCCACCAACGTTGGGCACGACCAGTGGCAGCCCGGAGCACAGCGCCTCGGCGACCACGAGCCCGTAGGTCTCGGCGGCTGAGCCATGCAAGAACGCGTCGGCGCTGGCGAGCGCGGTGGCCAGCTCTTCGCGGTTTTGGGTGTAGCCGGCCACATACACGCCCGGCGTGCGGGCGGCCTTCCAGCGCACGTACTTGTCGAACGGGCCGCCGCCGAACAGCACCAAGCCCATCGGCTGTTTGGCCGCCGCGCGGGCGAAGCCGTCAAACATGGTGCCGATGCGCTTCTCGGGGTGGAAGCGCGACACGCCGACGAGCAGCTTCGCGTCGGGCGCCACGCCACACTTTTGCAGCAGCGCGGCGCGCACAGCGGGGTCCGCGTGGGCCGGTGAGAACGCGGACTTGGAGATACCAAAGGGGACCGCGACCGGACGCTGGACTCCGAAGGTCTGCAGCTTGTCCGCGAGCCACTGCCCGCTGACCACGGTCGCGTCGTAGTGCCCGCTCAGCTTGCGCAAGAACGCCCAATACGGGGTGAAGGCTTGGTTGACCGCGCGGTTGCCGACCAGCCCGCCGAGCAGGGTCTCGGGGTATACCGCGACGGGGTCCTGGTGGAAGATGAACGACTTGACCGCGCGGCCGTTCCAGCGGGCGGTGTAGCGTCCGCCGCGCCATGGCGACGAGCCCTCGACCACGTCGGCGTCCTCACGATCGAGCGCCGCGTGCACGCGCGCCTGGGTGCGCAGGATGTAGTAGCGCGGGTCGAGCACGAACTTGGGGCCCTTGAGCCACACGATGCGCCCGCCGAGCCGCTCCTCTTCGCGGTCCTCGGGGCCGGGCGCGATGATCACGATCTCGTGTCCGCGCGCCGCGCCGGCCGCCAGCTTTTGGTTGATGTACGTTTTTACGCCGCCGCCTTCTTCGGCGTAAAACTCGGCAACATCGACGATCTTCATGGGCTAGGGCGCGGAGAGAGGGCGTTTGAGCGGTCGGACGCCGGGTGGTCTACGCTACCCGCTGGCGATTCGCACGTGGGTTTCGGGACCGCGCAAACCGATGATGCGCGATTGCTTGCGGACCGCGTCGAGGCTAAGGAGCCGAGTATGTCTGACCGATTTACGATTTCCGCGCCCTCGACGCTGCTCCCGTTTCTTCTCGAAAACCTGTCCGGCTGGACACGGAGTCGCACCAAGGAGCGCCTGCGTACCGGCTGCGTCACGGTCAACGACGAGGTGGTCACGCAGCACAACCATCCGCTCGAAGATGGCGACCGCGTCGAGGTGCTTCCGTCGACAGCGGCGCCGCACATCTCCGCGCCGGGTGGCCTGTGGATCCTGCACAACGGCGGCGAGCTCGTGGCCATCAACAAGCCCCACGGCCTGCTGTCCGTCACCGCTGTGGAAGGCGACCGCAACGCGCTCGGCATCCTCCGCGAGCAGCTGTCGCGCCCCGGAAAGGACGCCAAGATTTGGCCTGTGCACCGGCTCGACCGCGACACCTCCGGCGTGCTCGTGTTCGCGACCACGCAACCCACGCAGCAGCTCGTCATGCGCTCCTGGGATGAGGCCGAGAAGACCTACCTGGCGATCGTCGAAGGCGAGCTGACCCGTGAAGAAGGCACCATCGATCAGCCGCTGCGCATGGACTCCAACGGGTTCCGAACCCGCGTGGGCCGGCAGCCGGGCGCCAAAGAGGCGGTCACGCACTATAAGGTGCAGAAAATCCGAAACGGGCGCACGCTGCTCGAGGTCAAGATCGACACCGGCCGAACGCACCAAATTCGCGCGCACCTGGCGTGGCTCGGCCACCCGGTCGTCGGCGATGACCGCTACGGAACCAAGGGCCGGCGCATGGGACTGCACGCGATGCACCTCACGTTCCCGAACCCGCGCGGCAACGGCATGATGTCGTTCGAAGCGCGCCCCCCGCGCGATTTCATGGCGCTCATCGGCTAGCGAGCGCTACGGATCTTCGGGCGTCGGCAGCTCGATTCGGAACGCGGCGCCGCCTTCTGGCGGGTCCTCTTCGGCGACCACCGTGCCGCCGTGGATGGCGACCAGGTTGCGCACGATGGAGAGCCCCAGCCCGGTACCCTTCGACTTGCCGGCCGTGAAGAACGGGGTGAACAGGCGCCCGAGCATGTCCTCGGGGATGCCCGGCCCGTCGTCCGCCACGCGTAGAACCACGGTGTGGCCCACCTGCTCCGTGCTGATCCAGATGTTACGGAACGTGCCGGGTAGAATGTACTCGTGCTCCGTGATCGCCTCGCGCGCGTTACCGACCAGGTTCTCGACCACGCGGCGCATGCGGATACGGTCCACGCGCTGCACCGGTCCGGGGGCGTGCGGCGCGACCACGTGCAGGCGAATCCCGAGCTGCTCTAGCGTGGCGCGCAGGTCGACCGCGATGCTCTCCACGAAGTCGCCGAGCGCTGTGGGCTCGGCTTGGGCCGGCAGGCTGCCCTCGCGCACGTAGTCGACGACCTCCTCGATCATCGAGACCGCGCGCGACGCGGCCCGCTCGACCGCGTTCAGGTCTTCGACCAAGATGGCTGCGTCGGCGCTGGACGCCGCCAGCTCGCGCGCCAGCTCGGTGTGCCCGACGATCGCCGTGAGCGGCCCCTTCAGGTCGTGGGCGATGTGTCCGGTCATCTGGCCAATCGCAGCCAGTCGCGTCTCGCGCTCGTCGAGCTGTTTCTCCACCTGACGTGCCCGGATGTGCGCGGCGATGCGCGCCCGCAGCTCCACCATCTTGAACGGCTTGATCACGTAGTCGACCGCGCCGAGGCTCAGGCCTTCGACCACCGCCTCTTCGCCCGCGCGGGCCGTCAGCATGATCACTGGGATGTGCATCAGCGCCACATCCTCGGCCATCAACTCGACCATGCGGGTGCCGGTCATGCGCGGCATCATGATGTCGCTCACGATCAGCGTGGGCGTGCGTCGCCGCGCGGCTTCGAGGCCGGCCACGCCGTCGGCGGCGACGTCGATTTGGTACTCGGTCGCCAGGTTCCGCACCAAGTACGCGCGCAGCTCCGGGTCGTCTTCGACCACCAGCAACACGGGGGCGTCGTCGGGCGCGACCGAAGCGACGGCGGCGGAGTGCGTCTCAAGCGACTTCAGGTCCGCGAACAGCGCCTGGATTCCGGCCCGCTCTTCGTAGCTGTCAGAGATCAGCGTATCGAGCTTGGCGCGGGCCATGCGATCCTCACGCCGTCGTCCGCGCAGGCGGCGGTCGATGCGCTCAGGCGGCTGCTTGGCGAGCGTCGCGCGGAAGCACGCGCCCTGACCTGGACGGGAGCGCACGGTGAGCGTTCCGGCGTGCAATTTGACCAGTTCACGGCACAGCGCGAGCCCCAAACCAGTGCCTTTGCTCTTACCCGCCGCGCCATTCTCGACCTGGTAGAAGCGGTCGAAGATGCGCTCGATCTCGCCGGGTGCGATGCCGGGCCCGTCGTCTTCGACCTCGAACCAGACGGTGTCTTCGGAGTGGCCAGCGCGGATGACGATCTTGCCACCGTTGGGGGTGAACTTGACCGCGTTGGAGATCAGGTTCGCCGCGGTGGTCTCGATTTGTTCGCGATCGAATCGGGTGGTCGGCAGGTCGGTGAGGCCTTCGCTCTCCAACGTGAGCGAGAACTGGCTGGCGTAGGGGCGAGCGGCGTATACCAACTCGTCGAGCAGGAAGCCGAGGTTGAACGTGCCGAGGCTCGGCTGCAGGCGCCCGGACTCAATCTTGGCGAAGTCCAAGATCATGTTCACGTGGCGCGTCAGCCGCTCGGCGTTGACGGCGATGGAGTCGAGCAGTGGCGGGGCGCTGCCGCCCATGGTGGCGCGCAGCTCGTCGACCGGGCCCGAGATGAGCATGAGCGGCGTCCGCAGCTCGTGACTCACGTTGGCGAAGAACCGCGTCTTGGCCTCGTCGAGCTGCTTGAGGTCGTCGTTGGCGAGCTCCAGCTTGCTGCGCGTGCGCAGATCTTGCTCGCGCAGGTTGTGGAACATGGCCGAGGCGAACACCGTGAGCACTGCCGTTCCCGTCAAAAACGCCGCGGGGGACGCCATCGCCCAACTCGGACCGCGCACCATGAGGTTGAGCGCAAAGTAGGGCAGCACCATGAGCAGGCAGGCCACGATCGTGGTCCGCGTGGGCCACGGCATCATCATGCCCACGAAGAACAGCGCGAGCATGATGCCCATGAAGTAGTCGCTCTCGAATCCGCCGAGCGGAACCGTCATCAGCGACAGGCTGCAGGCCACGACCGATAGAATCGAGACCGAGAGCACATGGATGTGCCGCCGCCCGAAGTCGCGATGGATCAGCGCCAGCACCGCGGCGCACATGACGATGACCGCCAGGCGCACGAAGCCGAACGTGAGCGCGAACGTCGGGTGGAGCGCCGCGTCGAGCACCCAGAACGACGCGTAGATCGCCAGGCCCATCGTGAGCGCCAGACGCAACCGCGCGACCATGAGCTCATCGCGCTCGTGCAGGAATCGCTGCTCGAAGGTGAGCGTAGGCTCTTCCATCGCCATCGCGACGGAGCGCGCCGAGCGGACGAGGACGCCGCCAGAGCGGGATGAGGACGGAGCGCTCAGGAGAATTCCGGGTCGCTGGGGATGCCGAACGAGGAGTCCCGCGGGTTCACAAAGTTTAGGTCAGGCCGCGAGAACAGGTAGCCCTGCATGAGGTCGATGCCCAAGTCGGCGATGCAATCACGCTCCGCGCGCGTCTCGATGCCCTCGGCGATCATCTCGATGCCCATGTCCGCGCAGAGCGATTGGATGGAGCGCACGATGCGTTGTTTGGTCGGCTGCGCGTCGATATCGCGCACCAGCGACATATCGATTTTGGCGATGTCGGGCTGCAGATGCACAAACGTTTGCAGGCTCGCGTAGCCGGCGCCCAGGTCGTCGATGGCAAAGCGGTAGCCGATTTTTCGCAACGCAGACACGCGCTCCGTCAGCCGCGCGATGTCTTCCAAGCGCGCGCGCTCGGTGAGCTCGATGACAATACGATGGGCGTATTTGAACAGCGGCGCGTCCTCGGAATACAGCTCCTCGTCGTCGAGCTCGCGCGGGTCCAGGTTGATCAGCATGTGCCGCTCGGCCGAGATGCTGGGGATCGCGCGGGCGATGTGCTCACGCGTGGCGCGGCCGAGCTGGTGCAGCAATCCCAGACGATCGGCGGCGGAGATCATGTCCGCGGGGCCGCGCAGCGAGGTCTCGCCCGTGCGGGCCAGCGCTTCGTACGCCCACGTGGTGCGCGTCGAGTACCGGGTGATGGGCTGGTAGACCATGCACAGCGAGCCGAGCGCGCGGCGGAACGAGCCGTGCAGGCCGGCCAAGTCGGTGGGGCTGCGGGCGAGGCCCTGGAGCTCGAGCGCCTGTCGCTTGAGTTTCGCGAGCTTGTAGAGCGCTTGCGCGGAGTGCACCACCTCGCGCAGGTCCGCGGGTTTCACCGGTTTGACGAGGTAGCGCATCGCCCCGTACTCGACCGCTTTGGTGGCGGTCTCCAGGCTGGGCGCACCCGTGATCAAGATGACCGGGACGTCCAGGTCGAACTCACGAACCGCGTGCAACAGCTGCACGCCGCCCATGCCTGGCATGTTGATATCGCTCAGCACGAGCTCGAACTCGGCGGCGCGAACAAGATTCTTGGCCTCAAGACCGTTGGACGCCGTTGCGACCTCGTAGCCTTCGAGGGTGAGCAGACGAGAGAAGAAGCCTCGCGCGCTCGGGTCATCATCGACGACGAGCGCGCGCTTCGGTGGACTGGATTCGGTCATGGGAACCTGCTTGCGCGCTGAGCGGGAACACTGACAGTATCCTGCACCCGAGCCGGACGGAAATATCGTCCGGATTCATTTCGATCGACGTTCGACGCGTCGGTCGTTCAGAACCCCATTCCTTGTGATTCTATGACGTGGAGCGGCCAGTTTTCTGCCGTAGGTGCGACACACACCGACCTCATGGGAGGTCGTGAAGATGTCCAGTTTCGATCCAAGCGCGTAGCGGCTTCTGAGCTCGGTGCGCCGGTCACGTGCCAGCTCTCCATCGGCGATACACAGACCGAATGGCTCACCGTCTATGACCTTTCGCCCACCGGGCTCGGCGTTCGTCCGCCGGCCGAGTCCTCGCTGGCGCAGGGAACCGGAATCGACCGCGTTGTCATCCGATTCCGCGACCGCGACGTGTACGACGGCGACTGCACCGTCGTGTACCAGCTCGACGGCGGCAGCCAGCCCCGCGTCGGACTGCGTTTCCGCTCGAACCTGTTCGACCTGAGGACCCTGCTGATGAGCCGCGAGCTCATCGGAAATCGCCTCGAAGACGAGCTCCGCCGCAACCTCGCCTACCGCGAGGTCCTGAGCCCGGAATACCGCGCCGCCGTGGCCGATATGCAGCACCTGCTGCAGCAGACCAAGCTGCTCGTCGAGCAGGTCGAACGTGACTCCGCCAGCGGGGAGTGGTGGCAACAAGCGCCCGACAGCCGTCAGCTCATCGAGCAGATGTACGAGGTCTGGGGCCCCCGATATCACGAGATGATGGCCTCCCTCGCCATGCTCGACGCCGACATGGACGCCGACACCCGCGAGCACGCCCGCGCCTTCGCAACCGACCAGCTCATGCCGCTGTTCTTCGAGGGCCCGCTGCACCGCCGGTCCTACGAGAAGCCGCGCGGGTACGCCGGCGACTACAAGGCCATGACCATGTGCTTCGCCGACCGACTGCTCGGCAACACCTGGTGGGGCAAGTTCCTGCATAACGCCGGACTGCAGTACCCCATGGTTCAGACCGTGCCGGCCCGCGAAGCCAACGTCCGGCGCGTGATTCACGAGACCGTCGCCAAGCCCGGTCCCAAGCGCATCGTGTCGCTCGCATGTGGCCCGGCCATCGAGATCAACCGCTTCATCCGAGAGGTCGAAGGCTTGAACGAGCCCGTGGCGTTCTACCTGATCGACCAGGACAAAGAGGCGCTGTCCTACTGCCACGAGACGCTGAGTCGCGCGCTGGCTGAGCATCATCAAGGCCGGCTCCCCGTGACCATCCACTGCCTGCACTTCTCGGTGAAGCAGCTGCTCCGTCCGGAGACGCCAGCCGAGAAACACGTGGTCGAGAACGTGCTTAACGGCGTGGACCTGATCTACTCCGCCGGCCTCATGGACTACCTGCCGCGCGGCGTCGCTCAGGCCCTCATTCGGCGCGCGTACTCGATGCTCAAGGATGAAGGCCGCCTCTTCATCGGCAACCTGAAGCGTGAGCCGCTCACGGCATGGCTGCTCGAGAGCGTGCTCGCGTGGCACCTCGACTACCGGTCCGAAGAGGACATGCACAAACTCGCGGCGGTGTGCCAACCCGTCCCCTCGAGCGTGCGCCTAGACCTCGACGACACCGGCCACTGCATGTTCCTCGATGTGGTCAAACCAGCGCTCTAGCAGCCCGGTTTGGCGCGCGTTCGGGCCTAGGCGGGCCTAGGAATCACCGCTTGGCTCGGGCGCGCCGTCGGCGGCCCCCGCGATGTCGGTCAGCCGCGTGGTGTGCCCGTACAGCTCGTCCCACAGGCGCGCGAACGCGAGGCGAAACGCCTGTTCTGCCTCCTGCGGGAACGGGAATCCCTCGGAGCCCACGAAGATGCGCTCCTGGGAGCCCTGTTTGCGTGCCCGGGCGTGGGCCTCGAGCCAAACGTCGTAGTGGAGCGTCAGCGCGGCCGAGTGCTCGCGCAGTTCAGGCGGCACCAGGTGGCCGTTCTGCGTGAGCAGGTCTCGCGAAATCTTGTGGCTCGGATACACCACCAAGTCCTCAACGTACGGGTCGTTGTTGCGCCAGCGTTTGAGCGCCAGCGCGGTGCGGTCGAACTGCGCGACCAGCGGCGCGAGCAGCTCCTCGACCGCTCGAACCGTCCACTCGCGCCCGCGCGTGTCCGTTTCCGTGGCGACGGCGAATTGCCGGCGAATCTCTTCGACCGCCGCCGTCTGCCGCCGCGTGAACAAGTAGCCGAAGGCCGTTGGCACCGTAGCACCGAGCAGGCCGGTGGTGAGGGAGAGCAGGGCGTCGTTCATGGTAGGCGGGGCGGTGAGGTGGGTCGTTTATAGCGCACGCCGGTGGCCGTACGAATTTTCGCGGCGTACGCGCAGATTCGTCCAGCGGGGTGCACAGACGTACGCGGTGGCTCTTGCTAGCGCCTTTCCCGGCTGGCAGGGTCTTTAGGACTCGTCACAAACAGTCCTACATTCTCTCTGGTGGAGAAATCATGAAGTCACTCAGTGTGTTCCGAATCGGTGTGCCGTTCGCCCTCGGTAGCGCCCTCTTGATGTCCGCGGGCTGCGATATGCGTCGCATCTCCGCTGAGGCCACGGCAGCGGCAGAGGAGATGCTCGAGAACTGCTCCGACCAAGACATCGACGACGTCTGGGAGAACACCTCCGAGGGGTTCCGCGATGAAACCAACGAGGAGGCGCTCGCTGGCTCGTGCCACTCGTTCTTGCTGCGGCTCGGCGAGTTCGAAGGCGTCACAGAGGTGCGGTCGGTGAACCGGCAGAAGAACTCTGACGAAGACCGCATGACGCTCGGCCTGCTCACCCAATACGAGGTCGGTGAGGTCGAAATCACGCTCGCGTTTGTGCGCGAAGACGACGCGTGGATGCTCCACGCGTTCGATTTCGACATCGAGGATGTGGAGCCGATGGAGCGTGACATGGACGAGCTGCGCGAGCTCGCCGATGAGCAGGTCGAGCGCCTCAAGAATGGCGAGTACGAGGACTTTGTCATGAACGGCATGTCGTTCCGGACGGCGATGACGACGGAGCAGCTGACCACGGGCATGGAGAACATGCTGCGTGCGCACGGCGGGCTCAGCGAGGTCACCTTCCGCGAGTTCGCGCCCACGAACGTCGAGAACTCGTGGAGCGTGCTCTACGACATGCAGTTCGGCAGCGGCCCGGGCCGGATGCGGATTGGCTACGAGTGGGCCGGCGCGGGGTGGGAGTTCCTGAACTTTGACGCGCAGCCGGGAGCGGCAGCGCCGACGCCGAACGGCGCTCCGAACGGCGCTGGCCCGAACGGTACTCCGAACGGTGCTGGCCCGAACGGCGCTGGTCCGAACGGCGCTGGTCCGACGGGTGGGTCGAACGGCAAGCCGTAGCTTGCGCTAGGTGGTCTCGCCGAGCGCGGCATTCGCGTCCGGCGAGACCTCTCGTACCTGCGCGCTCCTTACGGAGTAACGCGGAGTACTTCGTTGAAGCCGGCGTCCACGAACCAGAGCTTTCCGTCCGGTCCGACGGTGATGCCCATCAGCTCGACGGCGCCGGTGTTCATGCGGCCGAGCTCTTCGCCGGTGGCGAGGTCGTACGCGATGATATCGCCGTTGCCGTGGTCGCCGATGAACAGGCGTCCGTCGTGAATCCACAGGCCCGACGGCTCTTGCAGCCCGTCGAACGCGAACACTGAGAAGTTCGAGTTTCCGTAGGTCGCGAAGTCTTCCAGCGGCTCGTTGAGCGGTACCAAGTCGCCGGTGCGCTCGCCGCTGCCGACCTCGAACGCGATCACGCGGCTCGCGCCGGTGTCGGCGATGTACAGCATGTTCGTTTCCGCGTGGTACTGCATGTTGCCGGCCACGCTGGCCACACGCGTCAGCTCCACGTCGGTGTAGCGGTGCACGATGCCGTCGGAGTGGTCATCCTGACCCGGTCCGTGGTCCGCCTGGAAGTCGTAGTGCACCAAGTGCCCGTTCATGCCGTCGAACACGAAGTATTCGTTGTCGCGGTAGTGCGCGATGCCCATACAGTTCGGGCTCTGGTGCAGCATGTCCAAGTGGCTGCCCAAGTCCGGGCCCGCGGGATCCTGGAAGACGGTCGTGAAGACCTCCAGGTCGCTCGGCCACAACGTGGGGCCCATGAAGTCGTTCGGGGCGCCTTGACCGTCGTACGTGTTTCGCGACTCTTGGCAGGTGCCGAACGTGAACGGCTGGCCAAACGACAAGCTGCTCACCTCTTCCATGAAGTGGTTGCGGAACGCGTCCAAGCGCAGGTCCGAACGCTGATCCGGCGTGCCCGCATCGAACAGGATCACCATGCCGTCGTTGTCTTGCGAGACGATCCAAAGGTCGTTCGGCGAGTCCGGGTTGAACTCCAAGTCGCGCGGACGATCCAGGCCGTCGGCCTCGGACGCGAACGACTCGATCACGCGCGTCTCGTCGGTGCCAAACTCGGGCACGGCGAGCGTCGAGGCGGTGTCCTCGGCGGCATCGACTGTGCCTTCCGCGTCATCGATGATGCCGACATCGGCGGGCTGGGCGTCGTTCGATTTGTCCCCACAGGCGGCCAAGGCCCCCGCGGCGAAAAGAAGCGAAGCGGAGCGAAGGGCGACTGGCGTGGCCAAGCGAAGGGAGAACGGTGTGGCGGGCATAGCGGTGGGGAAGGGGGATGAGGCGGAGCGCAGTGCGCGACGTTAGCACGTAGTGTAGGTCGCGCCCACGCTCAAACCACCCCCTAAATCGCTAGAAACCACACGCCGCCCCGGTTCGCGGCTACGGGAACGTCAGCTCGGCGTATGGATCCACCACCACCGGGGTCTCCCCGGCGACCCACGAGGCCAAGAACGCGCGCAGCTGGTGGATGCCCTCCACGCTGCCCGGCGTGTAGTCGTGTGACGCCACCTCTTCCTCCGCGTCCGCGTTGCGATGGATGCGATCGAACTGGAAAAACGCCGACGTGCGTCCCGCATCGTTCCCGCTCACAGGCGCCGCGTCTGTGACCGTCGACAGCGGGACCGCACGCAGCACGGGCGGCATGTGCGGGATGCCCAAGGCGCGCACCAACGCGTCGCTGGACGGGTCCGGGATCGTGTTGTCGTCGATCACCAGCTGCAGCAGCAGGTGCGGGGCCTCTCCGCCGATCTCGGGCAGGCGGTCGGTCACGACGTGCGGCGCCCACGTCGAGGCGTCGCCGGCGTCGACCACCGTTTGCACCATCGGGAAGAACCGCTCGACCTCTGAAGGCGACGCTGAGCCGCCCACGATCACGCGCACGGCCTGGAAGCGCCGCGCCGCGCCGATGATGCTCGTCACAGACCCACCGGCCAGCTGCAGCGCGGCCGCGTCGAACTGGTTCGTGAGCGCCAGGAACTCCATCGACATGATGCCGCCGAAGCTCTCACCGATGTAGATCATCCGCGACAGGTCCAGGTCGTCCACGTCGTCACCGTCCACGTCGGGCTCGCCTTCCAGCACACGCATCAGCTGCAACTTGTCCCACGTGCTCTGGCGGAAGTTGTCGCGCAGGCGACGCGGGTTGTGCCCCAGCGGGTTCACGCTCAGCGAGAAGAACTCGAACAGCACCATCGACGCATCCTCGGGCGTGTCCGGGTGCTCGCCATGGCCCACCGCGTCGATCGCGACCACCGCGATGCCCAGCGGCACAGCGATCCGCGCCATCGCGTGACCCACCTCGCGCCCGTGCGCCAGACCGTGGCCAAACACCGCGGTGGGGTGCGGCCCCTCCGTCGTCGGCATCCAGATCGACACCGGCAGCTCGTACGCGCGCACCGGATCGCCGTCGCCCAGCATGCCCTGCTCGTCACGCCAGCTCCACGCCTCGAACGCGCCCTCACAGTGCTGCATCTCCTCGTCGCCCGTGCCGATCACCTCGCACACGCGGTCCTCGGCCCACGGGATATCAAGCTCAGACACGTAGGCGGCCACGCGCAGGGATTGGTCGAGCACCGGCTGGGTTGTGAACGCCACCGCGAACGCGACATCCTCCGCCGACAGCTCGGTCGCCTCCAGGATCTCCGCGTATCGCGCGTTCATCGGCTCCAGCGCACCGGTGGCGGTCCCGGCGAGCAGCGAAGACAGCACCGCGCCCGGCCACAGCGCCCGGTCATCGGCCCCGCGCAGCGCCGTCGTACCCACCAAGGCGTGACGCGCCGCGGGCGCTAGCGGCCGCATCGGCGTCACGATCAACCCATCGTCCTCCGTCCGACCCACCTCGTAGGGCACCCGAATCGGCGCGCCGTCCGTAAGCTCAAGCAGCTGCAGCGCGTCGGACTCCACCGACGCCGGATACCCGCTCGGCAACTCTCCGAGCAACCCGTCGAACACCAAGCTGATGCCCGCGTTCACGCCCCAGCCGTCCAGCCCGTCCAGACCACCGACGACGTCCGCCGGCAGCCCCGTCAGCGCCGCCCGCCACGCGGTTCGGTCTCCAATGTCGATCTCGAGCCCCGTCGCCGTAGACGCCGACGGCACCGTGTACGCGTCATCCGGCAGCGTCGTCAGCGCGGGGCCCTCGAACGGATCGTATACGTACGCGATCACGTTGTCCGGGCGCGGTGAGTCCGCGTCAGGCGTCGCATCGTCGGTCGTCGCATCGTCGGTCGTGTCCGCTGCGTCGAGCCCGGCGTCCGAGCCGCCGCTCACGTCCGATCCGCCATCCAGCTGCACGCCGGTGTCCGTATCCTCGGGCGCGCCATCGTCCGCGCAACCGCTGGGGCCCCCTAACGTCGCCGCGACGGCGATCGCCGCCACGCGCAACAGGGGCGAGGTACAAGACGAACGAGGAGCGCGGGACGTGCGAGACATAGGCTTCCGGCGGAGTGAGCGTCTGAGCGCCGCCATTCTTGGCGTCCTTGTCCCATCAGGTCAACCGACCGCATGCCGATTCGCCGGAGTCGCCGAGTCGTGGTGCACTTGTTCCGGCATTCGCGCACGGGTACGAGGAGAGCCTCCCCACGCGCCTTCGGGCGCGGCCCCTCGCACTGCGCCAACGCTCGGAAGTCACCCATGAAGAACCGGTGGTTCGACATTCCGTTCATCCACGACGAGCACGTCCACGGAGAGAAAAAGCCCACCTGGCTTGAGCTGTTCTTCGACCTCATCTTCGTCGCCAGCTTCATCCAACTCGGCAACCTGCTCTCCACCCACCTGTCGATGCGGGGCGCGGCCACGTTCATCGCCGTGTTTGTATCCCTTTGGTACATCTGGGTGCTGTTCGCGTGGCTCATGAATCGGTTCACGCTCGACGACGTGCCGCACCGGCTCACCACGTTCGGCATCATGTTCTGCGTCGGCGCGATGGCCATCTCTGCGGGCCAGCTCATGGAGGGCGAGGCGCAGACCTTCGCGCTCGCTGGCGGCGTCGGATACCTGCTCGTGGCGAGCATCAACGGCCGCTTCTACCTCCAAAACTCCGAGTCCAGACGGTTCACGCGATACTGGAGCCTGGTCCTCGTCTGCGCGGCCGCGCTCTATCTCCTCGCCGCCGGCTTCTCGTTCCCCGTTCAAGTTACGGTCTGGGTGCTCGCCTCGATGGTGTTGCTGCTCTCGCCGTTCTCGGCCGAGTCGCGCCGCATCAACGCCATGTTCATCGGCGACCAAGGGCACTTCACCGAACGGTTCGGATTGCTCACGCTGATCGTGCTCGGTGAGTCGTTCGTCAAAGTGCTCACAGACCTCGCCGGCCAAAGCCTGCACGACCCCGCTGTGCTGCTCAAATCCGCGGTCGTGCTCATGATCACCTGCAGCATCTGGTGGATCTACTTCGACGACGTCGCGGGCTCCAAGCGCCGAGATCTGCCCCTCTCAGAGCTCACCTGGACCTTCGCGCATCTACCCATGCAGGCCGGCATCGTCGCGGTCGCCGTCGGCCTCAAAAAGGCCGCGCACTTCGACATGGCCGTACCCGCCCCAAGCCAATACCGGTGGCTGGTGTGCGGAGGCCTCGCCACCACGTTCTTCGCCGTCTCGCTCATCGACGCCATGACCGAGCGCCGACACTCCGAGCTCAGCGACCGGCTGCGCGTCAACGTGCGCTCGCTCTCCGGCGTCGTCGTCCTCGTGCTCGCCGCCGCCGGCGATAGCATGAGCGCGGGCGCGCTCCTCCTCCTCATCATGTTCGTCTGCGTCGCCCAAGTCGCCTTCGACCTGCTGTCGTCGCCCGACGAACTCGACCACCGCGAGGGCGGCGGCATCTCGATGCGCGAGGTCATGGAGCGCCGCGTCGCCAACACGCTCGGCGACCTCGAGCGCCGCAGCGAGCCCGAAGCGGCCGTGCGAAAAGGCATGCCGCCCGAGTTCCGCCGCGACCTCTACTCCTTCTTCATCGGCGGCTCGTGGCGACAGGTGTTCCTCGGCCTAGGGGGCGCGTTCCTGCTCTTCAACGTGCTGTTCGGCGCCCTGTACGCCATCGAGCCCGGCACCGTGACGGGCGTGGTCACCTTCTGGGATGGCTTCTTCTTCAGCGTCCAGACCATCTCCACGATCGGCTACGGCGCCATGGCACCGCTGTCGCCGCTGGGGCACACCCTGGTCACCTGCGAGGCCATCGTGGGCGTCTTGTTCACAGCGCTCTCCACCGGACTCATGTTCGCCAAAGCGAGCCGCCCGACCGCCAACGTGATGTTCACCGACCGCGCCTTGCTCACCACGTACAACGGCCAGCCAGCGCTCATGCTCCGGGTCGCGAACGCCCGGGGACACGAGGTCGTCGATGCCACCGTCACGCTCACCGTGCTCATGGACGAGGTCAGCGCCGAAGGGCTCCACATGCGGCGCATGCACGACCTGGAGCTCATCCGCAGCCGCAGCCCATTCTTCGCGCTGAGCTGGACCATCATCCACCTGATCGACGAGAGCAGCCCGCTCTACAGCGAAGGCGGCGGCATCGACTCGCGCGTCGCCTCCGTGCTCTGCAACCTTATCGGATACGACGCCACCTACGCCCAGTCCATCCACGCCCGATGGACCTATCCCGTCTCGGACTTCCAGGCCGGCAGCGGCTTCGCGGACATCATCTCGGCGCTGCCCGATGGGCGCCTGATGATCGACTACGACAACTTCCACGTCATCGAAGACCCCGAGCCGCCTAGCGCGTGACGCTTGGCCGATTCTCGAATGGCGCTCACCGACGGTATGCGCTAAAACCCACTGACCAACAGACGTCCGAGAGGACAGGGTACAACCTACAATGAGGATCTGAGAATGCGGATGCCCCCGCGCCTAGCCCCGCTTATCGACGACGGCATCATTGACCGCGTGGTCAGGCCCTTGATGAGCGGTAAAGAGGCGCAAGTGTACCTGGTCGAAGCAGGCGGGGAACTCCGCGCCGCAAAGGTCTACAAAGAGTCTGCGGAGCGATCGTTCCGCAACCGTGCGAGCTACGTCGAAGGCCGCAACGTCCGAAACTCCCGTGACCAACGCGCCATGGGAAAGCGCAGCCGGCACGGACGTGAGCGCGACGAAGAGTCCTGGAAGTCCACCGAAGCCGACGTCATCTACAAGCTCAGCGCCGCCGGTGTTCGGGTACCCAAACCCCACGCCTTTGTGGACGGCGTTCTTGTGATGGAGTGCGTGCAAGGCCCCGAAGGTGGCCCCGCGCCAAGACTCGCGGAGTGCACCCTCGAGCGGGAACACGCCGTCGAGATCTACGAGACGCTCATCCAAGAGGTCGTGCGCATGCTCTGTGCCGACATCGTGCATGGCGACCTCTCCGCGTTCAACGTACTGCTCGAAGAAGATGGCCCCGTCGTCATCGACTTCCCGCAGGCGATCAACGCCGCTCAGAACGGCAACGCGAAGAAGATCCTCGTCCGCGACGTCGCGAACCTGTCCGGGTACCTCATGCGCCACGTCCCGGCGCACGAAGTCCGGCACGCCCATGAAATGTGGGCGCTGTACGAGAACGGCGAGCTCCGGCCGGACGCCAAGCTCACCGGCCGCTTCCGACTGCCAGCGCACGAAGTCGACGCCGAGAATCTGCTCCACCAGATGCTCGCCATCGAAGAAGACGAAGCGACCGCGGACGAGAACGCTGAGTATGAGTTCAGCACGCCGCGGCGTAGTAGCCCGAGCCCGGACAAAGCGTCCGGAGCTGGCACCGGGACCGGGGCGCGCCGCTCCGACGGGAAGCGGCCCCGCAAGCCGAAGGGCGAAGCGCCTGCTCCGCAGGTCGTGGTCAAGGGCCGCGGAAATCCGTTCCCTGTGGCCGAGCCGCCGGCCGACGGTGGACCCGCTGGAGATGGTGGCGATCGCCGCAAAGGCCGTCGCCGTCGCCGTCGCTAAGCCGTCGCCGCCGCTACCGCTGAGCCACGGTCCCGGTGCCGGTGAGCCTAGCCTTCGGGGGCAATGAGTTCGGGCGGTGGAAGCCCCGGGTTTCCACTGCCCGTCGGCGTTCACGGCCGGCCCATGCAGGCCAGGGGGCCTTGCGATTCCGAATTTCGTGCCCAAGTTAAAGGCCGACATTTTAGGTGGCACACCGTTCGAACCGCACCACGCGGTTGCTGTGTGTCCCCCCTTTGACGCGAGTGAAACGCATGAAAATCGACATCGGAATCCCGGAAGAACAACGCTTGGCCATCGTGGCCGGACTCTCGTCCACCTTGGCCGACAGCTACACGCTGTACCTCAAGACCCACAACTTCCACTGGAACGTCACCGGACCCATGTTCGCCACGCTCCACCAGTTGTTCGAGACGCAGTACACCGAGCTGGCGCTGGCGGTAGACGAGATCGCCGAGCGCATTCGGTCGCTCGGAGCGTACGCCCCCGGCAGCTACCGTGAGTTCCAAGAGCTCACCTCGGTAAAGGAAGCCGATGGCGTGCCTGAGGCCACCGAGATGATCCGACAGCTCGTGAGCGACCACGAGACGGTCGTCCGCACGCTCCGCTCCGTCTTCCCGGCGGCCGACGCCGGCAATGACGAGGCGACTGCCGACCTGCTCACCCAGCGCCTGCAGGTACATGAGAAGACCGCGTGGATGCTCCGCAGCCTGATCGCCGACTAGTCCGGCTCCCTCGGCCCGCCGCCTCGTGTGGTGGGCCATGCGCGCGCGAGCTTGGCTCAAACCGCTGGCTCAAAAACCACAAAGGCGACGTCCGAAGACGTCGCCTTTGTGGTTTTGGGGGCGCTGCCGCTAGGGCTGGGCCGGCCAGTCTTCGATGTGCCCATCGGCGAAGGTGCCGAACATGATGGGCTGCTCGCCGCCGTCCTGGGTGAGCCACACGATGGCGTGCTCGCCTTCCGGCGTTGCGGTGAGAGCGAACGTCGCGTCAACGACGTCGTCTTCGTCCATGTCGACGCCGACCGCGAGGACCTCAGCCGGTACCGCGAAGCTCGAGGAGACGGCACCGAACTCGGCACCACCGACGAGCGACGACGGCGAGTCCGGGTTGCTGACGTCCCAGAGCGAGACCGTGGTGGCCGGGATGCCATTGACGAAGCGCAGCGAGGCGCCCGAGTCGATCTCGGAGGTCTCGGCGTCGATGCGAACGACGGTGAGGCTCGGAGGCGTACTCAGCTGGCGTCCGATGAGGGACACGTAGGTGAGGCCGTCGCGGACGAAGGGCGCGTCGAACTCGCCGGTCGCGAGGGGGCGCGTGTCCGGGCCGTCGGTGGCGCCGCGAATCAGCACGTCGGCGTTGAAGACGCTGACGGTCGAGAAGTCGATCTCACCGAAGTTCACAACGTCGGTGATCTCGGTGTTGTCGTCGGCGCGGTACGCGATCACGTCGGCGACGTCGCCGGACAGGTGCGTGAGCACGATGTTGGTTTGGTCGTCGGCCGGGTCGAACAGACCGCTGCAGGCGATGAGTTGGTCGAGGCACGCGGTGTCCAAGCACTCGGTGCAGGTCTCCGAGTCCGGGTCGGAGCAGTCACAGCTGTTGGCTTCGTCGCAGTTGCCCGCTTGCTGGGCAAAGCACTCGGAGCACTCCTGGGTCAGCTCGATGTCGGAGACGATGCACGAGGTGACGCAATCGACGTCGCCGTCATCGCAGCCAGCGGCGCATTCACGCGAAGCCGCGCGCGGGTCCTCGGCGTCCACGCGGGACTGGTCACCGCTGTTCACGCAGGCGTCGCCGTCGGGGAGGACGCTCCACGCGCCAGCGCAGGTGTTGTACGCGTCCGAGCAGCCAGCTTCAAGGTTCGGGCTGACGCACGCCAGGCACTCGTCCTGTCCCGTCGCGCAATCGTCGAGGCAGCCGTTCGTGGCGCAGGTGGAGAAGGTCACGTGGCAGTCGTAGCAGCCGGTGCTGAGCGACAGCGCGTCGTAGCAAGTGCCAACGCACGATTCAAAATTGTCGCCCTGGTCGCTGCAGGAGAGCGTGCAGTCACGTCGCGGGTCGTCATCACCGCCGATCGCGCTGATGTCGCTCGGGTTGGCGCAGAGGCCTCCCTCGTCGACAAACGTGTCACCGAGATCGGTCGAGATCACGTCCGGATCCTGACCGCTTCCGTCGGACTCAATGTCGTCGGCGGCGTCGTCGGCCGTGTCCGCGAGCGTGGTGTCCTGGACGTCCTCAACCGTGGCGTCGCCCGCGTCGGCGGTCGTGTCGTCCGAATCCACAGCGACGTCTCCAGTTGCCACTGGAACGCAGATGTCGGTGAACGCTTGGCACTGCTCGGCTACCGGGTCGGGGCAGTCTGCCGTGGTGACACACGGGCACTGCTCACCAACGGCACAGTCAGGCTCGGGCTCGGGGTCCGACGAACAAGCCGACATCAACATGACGGCTGCGCCAACGGTCAGAAACTGAAATCTCATCGCTCTCCTAAGGACATGGGGTCGTGTGAGCATAGCCCAACTTGCGACTCTGCTCCAGTGACGCTGAAGCGTATACGAGTCTCCATCGATCTTGACCGCGGAACAAGCACAAAATGTCTGGATCGTTATTCGAGGTCCCGAGGCACGAATGTGCCGCTCTCTCCGCCCGACGTTGTCACCAGCACGCGTAGCCCGTCGACGGATTCATACAGCCACAGCGTCACGTTCTCACTGCGCGGGTTGTTCGCGATCGGGCGCGCGAGCGAGAACTCCGGCGTGCCGTCGCCGTCGGCGTCGAGGCCGAGCAGCTCGGGGACGCTGGGCTCCTGAGCCGGCGCGCTCATCGCACCTGCCGCCAGGGGGCCGAACACCTGCGCGTGGGGAGGCTCCAGGGCGACCAGCGCCGGGGATGGCAGAGAGGATGCATTGAACATGCGCCACAGCGCGCGCTCGGTCGGGTCGTCTTCGAAGACCGCGAGCTGGGGCGCCGAACCGACCTGCCATGCGACGGCGGTGTAGAAACCGTCCGTGGTGATCGTGGTGTCCGCCGATGCGAGCACCTCGGCGTCGGGGCCAATTCCGCCCGCCGTGAGCGCGACGCCAACAGCGGACGACACCGACGTGTAAGGGTACACGCCAGCGGTTCGGATGAGCCGCAACAGCGGTTGACCGTCGGGGAGGCCCAAGAGCGATACGATCGGCGGCGTGTCGAGCGGGAGGACGACGCGCAGGAGCGCCGAGTTGTCGTCCTCATCGCCGAACGAGAAGTAGCTCAGGTCCATGCAGCGCTGCAGCTCGGGGATGCAGGCGCTCGCGCAGTCCGTGCAGGCTTGGGACAGCGGCTGCTCTGCGCACTGCTCCGGGCACCACAGCGCCGAGCAGCCGTCGAAGTCCACCACGCACGGCAAGCAGGTGGCGTGCATCGCGGTGAGGCACGCCTCCCAACAGCCCAGGTCGTCGCCGCACTCCAGTGAGCACGCTTGCCCCTCGGTGTGGATCGCCGCTGACTGCACGTACCGGTGATCGGAGCTGGTGCACTCGCCGACGGTGGGGCTCGTATCGGCATGCGCAGGTCCGAGGTCGCTCAGGACCCCCGCGCAGGCGTCGAACTCGATCGCGCACGTGCTGTCCTCGCACGCGCAGCGTGGGTCTAGCTCTGCGGCGTCCGCGCAGGTGGGGCAGAGCGCGCGTTGGCAGCGATCGAGCTGCTCGTAGCAATCTGCGCACGGCGCCGTGAACTCCTGCGCGATCAGGCAGGCCGATACACAATCCGGGGGCTGAGCCTCGTCGCGGTCCAGGCATTCGCTCGCGCAGATGCGCAGCGCGCGATTTTTGCGGCCGGTGAGCGCGAACTCGTCGGCGACGTTGGTGCACGCGCCGGGCTGTAGCGTGCGGTCTGCGACCCGTCGGCCTGCGTCATCGGGCGGCGCTTCGATGGGCACGACCTCGACGGTGTCGCGCGTGTCGGCGATGTCGGCATCGAGGCCGAGCTCCTCGTCAGCGGCGTCCGGCGCGTTGGAGCCGGTGTCGCCGCAACCGCACATCAAGAGCGTGAGCAACCAGAACGCTAGGTGTGGCGCGGGTCGTCTCATCGGTCGGCCTGCACGCTGCGGGCCACCCGGAAGCCGAGGAAGGGAAGGGTCGCACCCGAGATGTGCCCCAGGCGGGAGGCTGCGCGAAGTCGATCCGCGCGCTCGTTCCAGCCGCCGCCACGGATGACCCGGGTGCTGCGCGGTTCGCCGATCGGATCGGTCACCGGGGTCTCGGAGTAGGGCGCCCAGCCGTCCCAAACCCACTCGAATACGTTGCCCGCCATGTCGTACGCCCCGAACGCGTTCGGTTGCAATCCGCCGACGGGCTGGGGGCCGTTCGTGTTGCACGTGTGCCAGCCGATCGCGTCGATATTCGCGTTCCTCTCGCAGTCCAGGTCCTCAAACGTGCCGTTGTAGGTCATCGCAGTGGTTCCAGCGCGATAGGCGTATTCCCACTCGGCTTCTGTGGGGAGGCGATAGCCTTCACAGCCCAGCGGGTCTTGGTCGGGGGCATTCACAGAGACCGTGTTGCAGCTTCTGCCCGCGCCGATCGGCAGGTCGTCGCAGCCGCCGAGCTGGTAGCAGGCGTCCAAGCCTTCGGCCTCGCTCAGCGCGTTGGTGTACGCCAGCGCCTCCCACCAGGTGACGGATTCGACAGGGCAGGTGTCGCCGCAGCGCCAGAACGTCGCTGCATCGACCGCAAAGAACCTCCGCCAGTCGGCTTGTGTGACCTCGTACTGCGCCAGCAAGAATGGCTGCGAAAGCGACACTTGATGCTGTGGGTACTCGTCGCCCGCGGCACCCACTTCTGGGCTCGCCGCGCCCATGAGAAACGCACCCTCGGGGATGGCGACAAAGCCCTCGGTGACGGGGGCCGCACAGGCGCCGTTGACGCACTCCGACGCGCCGCCGCAGGCTGTGCCGCAGGCGCCGCAGTGGGCTTCGTCGATGCGCAGGTCGACGCATGCGCCGTCGCACAACGAGCGGGCGTCAGTGCACACGCACTTCGCGTCGACGCACTGCTCGCCGGCGAAGTCGCAGGCGCTGTTGCACGCGCCACAGTGGGTGATCGCGTCGCTGAAGAAGTCGTCCGTGACGCACCGGCCACCGCATGCGAGGCGGTCCGCGTCACAGACAACAAACTCCTGCGTGTCGGTGCCCACGTGGAACGCCTGGTCCACGACGGCGGCGGTCAATGTGTATACGCCCGGCTCCAGGTTGGAGACGTCGATGGTATCGCTCCAATCGGGGCCTTCCAGTCGCCACTCGCGCGAAGAATCCGCCAGCTTGACGTGCGCGCTCCGAATGCCGCGATCTTCTTCGATCGTGAGCGCGACCGCGAGCTGGCCCTCGGCATCGGGCCCGGTGACCAGGCCTCCCGGCTCGAGGAAGGCGACGATCGGAAACGAGCGGTCCACATAGAACTCGGCTGACGCCTCAAGCTCCGGCGAATCGGCCCAGCTTGCGCGCACCTCAAGTGTATGCGGGCCGGTGGCGGCTGACGACGCCGACCACGCTGCTGCAAAGGGCGCGTCGCCGTCCGTTCCGATGGTCTCTCCATCGACCGTGAAGGTGAGCGTGGCGCCGTCGGGGGTGGCCGAGGCCGAGAAGACAGCCTCGCCGAAGACGACATCGCCTTGCAGGGGGTACAACAGCGTCAGCGACGGCTCGAGCTGTACGACCTCCGCCGGTGCGTCTGTGTCGACGTCCGCAACGTCTGTATCGGCGATGTCTGTGCCGTCGGTAACGTCGGCGGTTGTTTCCGCTTCCCATTCGGCTGGGTCCACGCCGCAGCCGACCACGACCAGCAACAACACGCTCAGGCTACCGAGTGTGAAGCTGCGCAGCCGTGGGCCGAAAGTCACGGATCTACCGCGAAGGAAGACGGCAGCAGGAGGACGCTCCCCGGGGATTGAACGGCGATCACCGCCACTCCGGAGGCGTTCTCTGTGGACACGATCACAAACGTTACTTCTCCGCCGGTGGCGATGGTGGCTGGAGCGACCACACGGGGTGGCGTGTCTGGGAACTCCATCAGGAACGCTACAGAGGAGCCAGGATCGAAAACAGTCGTCTCGTCACCGAAGTCGAGCGTCACCGGCGGATTGTCGTTCACCGTGACCGCTACCGACGCGCTATCGGGTAGGGCGTTGATCACCCGAGCTTGGGTGACATCGCCGGTGGTCCTTGGCGCCGTCTGCAGTCGGAGCTCCGTACCGTCGGGGCTCGCGAGTGCCATCACCGAGGTTTGGCCTCCCGGAAGCACGCTGAGGCTGACGCGACCGAGCAAGCTCGCCGCGGGACCCACCGCGCCGGCGGTGAGTGCGAGTTCGGTGTCGCCCTCGGCAACCTCGCCGAACACCGAACCGCTGCGGTAGCCGACCCCCCGAGCAACCGGCGCGCCGGTGCCTACGACGACAAGCGCCGCACTCGCGAGTGTGTCATCCAGGTTGACGAGGCGAACGCGTCCGTACCGCACCTGCGGCACGAGCTCCCAGACGTCGCTGACCGTGCATGTCTCCAAGGCGTTCGTGCACTCGGGGGCACACTCGAGACAGCTGGACTGAAAAGGATCCTCAAGGCACGACCGCCCGCAATGGCGCGAGCAGTCGATGAACTCGCCGACGCAACCCACGCACACTGCGTCCTCGGAGGCCTCACTGTTGAGGCAATCCTCGACGCAGTCGCCGGCAGCAGGAGACAAGCGGCAATCTTCCCAACAACCGTCGCTGACGGAGGACATCACGGCCGCGATGTCGGAAACGCCTCCGCGCTCTCGGCACGTCAGCGCGGGCGCTGGTGGTACCGGCGGGTCGGGGATCTCGGTGATCGCGCCCGCACACACCGTGAACTCAACCCCACACGAAGTGATTCGGCAGGTGTCACAAGTCTCGGATGTACCGGCCCAGCCGTCAGGACACGCGTCGGCACACAGGTTTTGGGTGCAGCTACCCAGTTCGGCGACACAGTCCACGCACGCGTCGGAGATCAACTCCTCTTCAGCGAAACATGCCTCGATACAGCCGGACTCGGGCGCCGAACCGCAGCGCGTGGTGCAGCGGTGTGTGGCGAATCGTGTGAGCGAGAATCGGATGAGGAACGGGAGGTTCTGCGGGTCGGTGCATGATCCGGTCATGCCAACGCCGGAGCTCCGAACCGGTGTCACCGGCTCGGCATCCACGGCATCGACGTCACCGGTATCTACGCTGGTGTCCGAACCGGAGGTGTCGTCGGAGGCATCCGGCGCGCCGTCGGGTTCCACGTCCGCAGCGGCGTCGCCTGTGCTGCCGTCCATGCCGACGTCGCCGGCTGCAGCGTCGGCGCCTGTATCCGTGGTGCCGTCAGCGTCGCCGCATCCGGTCGCGAGGAACAAGGCGCTGAGCAGCAGAGCTACCAAGTGATTCAGTCGACAGCGCGTCATCATAACGAATCCTCGTCGACGGTTCGAACCAAGCGGAAGCCAACGAAGCTCTCTTGCACGGTCGGGAACGCGCTCAATCGCGAGGAGGCTCGAAGCCGGCTCGCGCGCTCGTTCCAACTGCCGCCGCGGAACCCGCGTTCGCGCGAGCTCCCCTCGGGTCCGCCGAGCGGATCGACCTCGGAAGTGACAGGCCCCGACTCTGATCGCCAGATGTCCCACGTCCACTCAAAAACGTTGCCGGCCATGTCATGGAGTCCGAGCGCGTTCGGGAGGCGTGTGCCCACCGGGTGCGGCGTCTCGCCGGAGTTGCATGAGTACCAGGCGACCGCGCTTAAGAATCCCGTGCTTTCGCATGCCAGTGAGACCACCTCTCCGGCGAACGTCGAGGTGACGGTCCCGGCACGGTAAGCGATCTCCCACTCCGCCTCGGTGGGCAGGCGATAGCCCTCGCAATCCAACGGGCTCCCACTCCGAGACGTGGCCGGCACGGAGTCGCAGAAGAAACCAGCGCCGGGCGCCGCCTCGTTGCAGTCTTCTAAGTCGTAGCAAGGCCGAAGACCCTCCGCCGTCGAGCGCGCGTTCGCCAAGGCGATCGCGTCGTACCAGGTGACCATCTCGACAGGGCAGTCGGGTCCGCAGTCCCAGAACTCGGAGGGGTTCACGTCAAAGTACGTGGACCATTCTTGCTGCGTGACTTCGGTACGGTCGACGGCGAATGGCCGCGTAATCGTGACCTCGAGTGGAAACTCGACGTTTCGGTCCAGTCCCGACTCCCCGGGGCGCGGCCCCAGCGCGAAGGTGCCGGGCAGCACTGTGACCATACTGGAGCCATCGTCTGTACGGCAGGTCCCGGCGACGCATTCGTCGGTACCCGAGCAGGCGACGCCGCATGCTCCGCAGTGGTCCGTGTCCGCCGTCACGTTCACGCAAGTATCGCCGCAGGCCTGAAGACCCTCGGCGCAAGCGCAGGAACCCGCGTCGCACACCTCTCGCCCGATGTCGCACGACAAACCGCAGCCGCCACAGTGAGCGGGGTTAATCTGAAACTCTCCGATCGGTGCGCATACCCCGTCGCAAAGGACTTGCTCGGCAGGACATGCGTCAAACAGGAACGCTTCCCGGCTTACGTTGCCCAACCGGTCATACGCGACCGCGTCGATGCGCAGTTGGGTTCGGATGTCCGTCGGCACGGTGATCGCGCCGACATAGGGCGCGTCATCGAGGACGTACACTTGGCCCAGTGATTGGACTCTGACCTGCAGCACACCAGCCGGATCGGTCACATCCAAAGAGAAGGGCAAGCGTCCATCGGTGGCGCCGAGCACGGTATCGGACGGCTCTAGGAACTGAATGGTCGGCCCAGTGCGGTCCACGAATACGTCGAGCGTTGCGCGCGCTTCGCCGCCGTCGAAATCGGCGACGGCTTCGACGGTGTAGGCACCGTCCGGGACATCAGTGACGTCCCAGATGGCGGCGTACGGCGGCTCGGCGTCGACCCGAATAGCCGCGCCGTTGGCTGTGAACGTGACGGCCGTGGGGGAGGGCGTACTGACCACGACCTCGAATCCGAACTGCCCCGACGCGGAGGCGCCGGCCAGTGGCCGCACAAATGCGATGCCGTCTGGTCCGGCGTCGGGGGCGGCGTCCACCTGGGTGTCGTCTGCTCCGACCGCGTCCTCCGCGAGCCCAACATCCTCACCCGCGTCCGCTGTTCCAGAATCCGAGGCGTCTGAAGCGCCGAAAGGCGCGTCGGATTCAACATCCGGCGCGCCTCTCGTATCTGAATCAGCTTGTTCCGGAGGGTCTCCGGTGCAAGCGAGGAGGAGCAACGCCGCAGCGAAGCTCCTCGCCATGGAAGGCACTAGTTGCACTGCCCACTGCTCGCGAACTGCAGCCGGATGCCCACGTTGGTGGTGCTGGAGTTGTCGCCACCGCGGTTCGTCGCCGAACGGAGGGTGGTCGTCGCCGCGGTCGAGCAGTCGTAGTACCACTCGTACCACTCTTGCTGGTAGTGGCAGCGGCCGCCGACGCCGTTGCGTCCACGTGCCCACTCGGTGCCCGCGCCACCGGTACCACCGGTGCTGAAGGACATGGAGTTTCCGCCTTGGTTGCTCGCGCAGTCGACGGGCGAGCCGTTCGCTGCGCTCACGGACCAGCCGCTCACGGTCTCCTTGAACATGTAGACCGAGAAGGAGTTACCGGCCTGACCACCGCGGCCGCCGTAGCTGCCGCCGTTACCGCCACGGCTCGCCTGGATGGTGTTGCCGGTGATGGTCGCGCCAGAGGACGTCGACAGCATGAGACCGATGGACGAGCCGCCTGCACCGCCTCCATGGAGCGCCGCGTTACCGGCCCAGAAGTTGGAGGTGTGTCCCGGCGGGCAGTAGACGCGCCATCCGTTGCCCTGGCCGCCGTAGGAGCGGATGGAGCAGTCGAAGTAGTCGCAGTCGTCGATGTCCGTGTACGGCGAGGTGGTTTGGTTCTCGGTACCGAAGAACACGTTACCGTGGTTGGTGTTGCTTCCCGCGAATCCGATGTCCGCGAAGATCGTGTTGTCGTGCAGGTTCAGGCCGTCCGAGTCCGAGAACACCATGCCGTGAAGCGTGTTGACGTCGGTCGAGGTCGAGCTCGATTCGGTCCGGGTGTTCAGGTACGCGATCTCGGTGTTGGAGGAGAGGCCCGCTCCGACGAAGACCGCGTGGTACGGGGTGGCCGCACGGGTACGGTACGTGATGTCCGCGCGGTACGCGGCGCCACTTCCGTCCCAACGGCTCCAGTCACCTTGCCATCCACCGTAGATGTCGACGCTGTTCTTGAGCGTGACCGGCGAGTAGAGCGTGATGGCGCCCAGGATGAGCACCTTGCCGTTCGTTCCGCTGGCGTTGATCGCGCCCTGCAGACCTTGGGTCGAGCTCGTGGTGGTCGGGGTCTGCTGGTAGCAGCGCGAACCCAGCGCAGAGCCGGTGCAGCTCGCCGCCTGAACGATACGGATGTTCGAGTCGTTCGCCGGGAAGTTGTAGCCGTCGCAGTTGGAGTCAACGGTGTCGAAGATTCCGCCCGCGGTCTCGGCCGCGTTGGCACCCGGGTTGATGTTGGCGTTGCTATCGTTGCAGTCGGCCGGCGCGAGGTATCCGTCGCCGTCGTTGTCGATCTGGCAGGAGGAGGTGCAGCGCTGGGCGCCGGAGACGCCTTGCGTACCGTCGCACTGCTCACCGTACGCGGTGTCGAGGACACCATCGCCACAGGTGGGCACGCGGCAGTTGGTACGGCAGCGGTTGGCCGCCGTGTTGCTGTTCAGCGCGCCTTGGTCACACTGCTCACCGGAGTCGACCGTTCCGTCACCGCAGCTCGCGAGCTGGCAGTTGGTACGGCAGGCGTTCGGGGAGGTGTTGCTGTTGCCACCGCCGTTGTCGCATTGCTCACCGGCCGAGTTGTTCCGGTAGCCGTCACCGCAGGAGCGGGGCGTGCAGTCGGGGTCACACGTGGCGGTCTCGCCGCCGACGCCGGAGCCGTTGCCGTCGCAGGACTCTACGCCGCTACGGACCCAGCCGTCGCCGCAGGAAGCGGTCGTGCAGTTGCCCAGGCAGGCGTCGTTGTACGAGGTGTTGCCGTCGTCGCAGGACTCGCCGGCTGCCAGGTTACGGTGTCCGTCGCCACAGGCTACGGCCGAGCAGTCGAACGCGTCACAGGAGGCGGTGTCCGAGCCGGTGTCGCAGATCTCGGTTCCGGCGCGGATGCCGTCGCCACAGACCGTGTTGCAGGACGAAGGCGTTCCGCTGCAGACCCAGCCGTTCTCGTTGCGGCAGATGGAGCTACAACCGTCGTTGCTGGTGGTGTTGTTGTCGTCGCACTGCTCGTCGCCGCGGACGAGTCCGTCGCCACAGATCGGGATGCACGGGCTGCCGGGGCTGCATGACCAGCCGGCCTCGAGGGCGCAGCCGGAGTTACAGCCGTCGCCGCTGGTGGTGTTGCCATCGTCGCAGGTCTCGGTGCCGCCGTCGGTGGCCCAGAGGACGCCGTCGCCGCAGACCGAGATGACACAGCCAACGCGACATCCGTCGTTGTTGTCGGTGTTGCCGTCGTCGCAGGCTTCGCCGGAGTCGCGGACGCCGTCGCCACAGCGGGGCAGCGTGCAGTTCTCACGGCAGGCGTCCGGCGTGGTGTTGGAGTTCGCGATGCCGTCGTCGACGTCGGGGAGACCGTCGTCACAGGCTTCGGCCGGGGCACCGGTGCCGGGGTTCGGCGGGTCGACAACGTCGTCGCCGCAGCGGAAGTAGGTGCAGTCGGTACGGCAGGCGCCGGGCTCGACGTCGGAGTTCAGGTTACCGTCGTCGCAGACCTCGCCCGGGTCGATCGTTCCGTCGCCACAGGAAGCCGCTTGGCACGTGGTACGGCAGGCGCCGGGTGCGGTGTCGCTGTTGGCGGCGCCGTCGTCACAGGCCTCGTAGCCGGGGGCTGCGGGGTTGGTGATGTCGGTGCGGCGGAAGCCGTCACCGCAGCGCGCGTTGCGGCACGTGGTGGTGCAGGAGCCGGCGTCGGCGTTGGTGCCCGAGCCGAGGTCACATTGCTCCGGGCCGGTGGCGCCAGGCGCGGTGTAGTTCGGGTTGACGAGTCCGTCGCCGCAGGTGGGCGTCGTGCAGTCGTTGTCGCAGGTGACCGTGTTGCCGCCGGTGTCGCAGGTTTCGCCGCGGGTGACGTTCACGGTGCTGTCGCCGCAGACGGCCGCGGTGCAGTTCTGGTCGCAGTCGACCGTCTCACCGGGCGTTCCGGCGCCGTCGCCGTCACAGGCTTCCGAGCCGAGGAGTACCCAACCGTCACCACAGACGGACTGACGGCAATCGATGCATCCGTCGGTGTTGATGCTGTTGGCGTCGTCGCACTGCTCGTAGTCCGGGTTGCCGGCGGAGAGGTCGGTACGGGTGTGTCCGTCGCCGCAGTACGCTTCGGTGCAGTCGGTGAGGCAGGCGTCGGTGTTGGACACGTTGCCGTCGTCACAGATCTCGCCCGCGGCGGTGTTGAGCAGTCCGTCGGGGCAAGCGCTCGGCGTGCAGTCGCTGTCGCAGGAAGCGGTGAATCCGCCGACGGTGCCGGGGTCACAGACCTCGCCAGCCGCGGTGTTCAGCTTGTTGTCACCGCAGACGGTGTCGGTGCAGTCGGAGTTGCAGGTGGCGCTGTTGACGCCCACGGCGCCCGGGTCGCACTCTTCGGCGCCTTCCTCGATTCCGTCGCCACAGTAGGGCGTACGGCAGGTCGGGGTTTGGCCGGTGGTGCAGGGGTTGACGCCGCAGTCACACTTTCCGCCGATGCAGTCGCCGTCGCTGTAGCAGATGTCGCCGTTCTCGTAGGTCGAGGTGTCTTCGTCGACGAGGCCGTCGCAGTCATCGTCGAGGTCGTTGTCGAGCTCGAGGGCTTCGTAGACGATGATACCGGAGAACAGGAAGTCGGAGTCGCTCGGGCGGCGGAAGATCCACCACTCTTCGTGGGCTTCCTCGTCGGCCGAGTAGTCGTCGTAGAACACCAACCCGCCGTTGGTGTCCGTCGGCGCGTTGTTGCCACCGTTCGGCGGCGGCTCGGCGCCGTTACCCAGCCCGAACGTCGTCAGCACTTGGTGCGTGTACATCGAGAACTGGTCGTCACTGATCAGCACGATCTCGGCGTAGACGTTCTCGATCGGAACGGTCCAGTTGGAGGTCATGCGAACCTGCGCGCAGTACGCACGGCCGAACGAGCTATACGGGAACGCGCCTTGCTTCGGGCAGTCCTCGTCGAGCATCACTGAGCCGTTGATGGTCTGCAGCGTGAAGGAGTTCGGTTGGCCACGCGTCTCGGGCGACTCACAGAAGTCGTGGAGCGGCTGGCCCGTCGTACGGAATCGTCCTTCGGTCTCGTCCCAGATCGCCCGTTCCCAGGTCTCTCTCGGCAACATCTCGAACGACAGTTCGCCCGTTTCCGGGTTCGCGTAGCCTTCGAAGAACGCCATGGAGGCGTACCGCGGCTCATCGTTGGAGGGCTCTACAGGAGACGAAACGCCAGTACCTTCCGCGAGGGCCGCAGCGTCTGGCGCAGGCGCTACCTCGGGAGATTGTGTTTCGTCACAACCCATCGCGCCAAACGCGAGGATGAGACCTGAGAGGAGAGTTCGCTGCATACAGCGAGTGACATTGGAAGCGCGCATGGCGAATACCTCGACGGGGAGATGCCGATTACCGACTGTTGCAGATGCTATCAGGCGACAACCGGCGGTCAAGTCGCACATCGCAGAAATATTTTGACGCAATGGGTCATTTCGGGGCCGAAACGGGGTTCTGAACACCCAATCCGGCCGTTTGATGCCGCTAGACGCCCGTTTGTGATCCTATGGGTACGGCCACCCCGTGGCGATAACTGGACGGATCTGCACGCTCTTGAGGGCCACCCCGTCGCGCGCGACACGCTCGGTTTGTCGAATGATTTCGATGGTTTACGAGCGTGTGTGGGCAAAAACGACGACCGCCGACGTGGTAAGCGCCGGCGGTCGTTGTTGGGGGCTCGCCGTGCGAGCGATGCCGCTAGTCCTCGGGCGGGTAGGGCAATGTATCCGATTCGATCGGACCGACAGAAATCGACCGCTCGGTGAGCTCCTGCCCAGAAAGATCGCCGTCATCGCGCACTACGGAGGTCCGGGTCAGGGTGGCGATGTCATAGGTGACGATATCGCGGGTGTCGCCGACGTCTTCTACAGCAGCGACCCAAGTACCATCCGGGGACATTGCCGGGTTACGCGTGCTCGGCTGTCCCATGGCTTCGAACGCGCCGTTCTCGAGCGTGTAGCGAACCATCTCGACGGCCGTGGTCGAGATGGTGCGGTTGAAGATGACGTACTTCTCGTCCCACGTCACTTGGGGCGAGCCGACGATGCCCATGCCGAAGGTGATCTGCTCGGTGCTGTTGTCGGAGAAGTCGTAGCGGTACAGGTCGAGTTCGAGGAGCGCGACTTCTCCACCTTCTACGAACGTGCTCTCGTTCGACTGGTAGTAGAGCGTGTTGGGCTGGACCCAGAACGGGGTGGCTTCAGACCACGCCGTGTCGGTGACTTGCTGGCGCTCTCCAGACTCGACGTTGACGATGAACAGGTCGTTGGTGCCGGAGTCGCCGATGCGACCTTCCATCGCCAGGCGCGTGCCGTCCGGCGACCACGTGAGGCCGGAGAAGCTGTTGAGCTCGGGGTCAACGGTGACGATGCGTCCCGTGGCGAGGTCGAAGATACGGATGACGCGGCCGCTGGCGGTCACAACCGCGAAGGCGAGGCGTTGGCCGTCGGGGGACCAGCTGGGGTCGAAGTAGATGAGGTCGCCGGTGTCGATCTGCTGACGCCCCGAGCCGTCTGCGCGAACGATGTAGAGCTGGTCGATGCCGTCGGGCAGCGCGATGAACGCGAGCCACGGGTTGTTGACGACGTTGGGCGCGACGACGTCGGGCGTGGTGTCGATGTCGGGCGAGACCTCGACGGTGTCGGGCTCGTCGATGGTGACGTCGGCGATGTCTTCCACCACGTCGGCGTCGGACACGGCGTCGACGCCTGTCTCTTCCGGCGGTACGTCGGGGGTTACTTCTTCAGGCACCACGTCAGGCGCGGTGTCCTCGGTGGTCGTGTCCGAAGTGTCCGTCACGTCGATGACGCCGGTGTCTCCGCTGAGTTCCACACACACACCGAGGGCGTTGCAGGACTCTTGGAAGGTGAAGCCGCCCGGGCAGTCCGCGGTGACTTCGCACTCACAGCCGGCTCCGACTTCGTTGCAGCCGGGCTCTGGCTTGTCGGTGCCACAGCCGAGTAGCGAGATGCTACAGACGCTGAAGACCAACGAGGAGGCGGTTGCTGCAAGCCTAGGCAAGCGGCCCGCCGATGCGGAGTAAAACTTGGACTCGTTCTTCATGGCGACACTCAGTGGGGGTAGACACTCGGGTGCCCACCATAGCCCGACCTCGAAAGGCGTGCCAGTGTCGCGAACAAGTTTGTGTTTCTAGCGGCGGCGGCTGCGGCCACCGTCACGGGGACGGCGGTCGTTGCTGCGCCCGTCTCGGCCACCGCTGCTCTCGGAGCGCGGGCTGCGGTGGTTACCGCTGGCGGAGGTTCGGTTGACTTGTACGGCCCAGAAGTCACCGCTTTTGATGGCTTCGATGAGGGCGTCTTGGGACTTCACTTCGCTGGCGAAGAGCGTCAGCCAGGAGCCGTCTCCACTGCCGTTCTTGCAGGCCGATCCGCCGAACGCCGACATCACGCTCTTTCCGACGGCCTCGAGGGCCACGCGGTTGGAGCGGGGTTCGGCGTCGTTCGATCCGACCTGCACGCCGTCCACCTTGGAGGAGGCGAACATGCGGTCGCGGGGCGAGAGGCGTCGGTTGCGGTCGTAGGGGTGGGCGAGCAGGACGGCGCCGCCACGCTCACGGGTCCAAGCGACGACGTCGCTCAACTCGGGGCGCTCAAGGGTGAGCAGCTCGCGCCACTCTTCACGGGTGAGCACCGGGTCGAGGTCCTTGACGAACACGAGCGCGTCGCCGGATCGCGTGCCGATCTCAACGCCAACCAGAACGGGGAAATCGAAGGCTCCGCTCGCGACGGCGCGTGCGGTGGCAGCGGAAGCCTCGCGGTCCACGACGCAGACAGCGTCGAGTCCCTTGGCTTGCGCGTCGGCAACGAGTTCGGAAAGTTCTTGGCCACCGGTGAGGTCGGTGTATGCGTGCAGATCGACGAGCATTCGCGGGTGTCCTACTTAAGGGTGCGGCGGGCGTTAACACGGGAGATTCTTCGTGTAAACGCGTCGTTTCGCGGGGTTACGGCTCTTGGCCGTAGCGGTTGCGGCAGCGCTACCAGGCGGGGAACGAGCAGCAGCCTTCGTCGATGTGACGTTGGAAGTCCTCCCTGAACTTGGTCAGGTAGCCCCGAATGGGCATCGCGATGGCGTCACCGAGCGGGCAGATGGTGTTGCCTTCGATGTTGTTGCAGATCTCAAGGAGCAGATCGAGGTCGTCCTGCTTTCCGTTTCCTGCTTCGATCTCGTCGAGGATCTTGGCGACCCAGCCGGTGCCTTCGCGGCAGGGGGTGCACTGTCCACACGACTCGTGGTGGTAGAAGTGCGCGGTGCGCGCGGCCATACGGACGAGGCAGACGTCGTCGGGGATGACGATGACGCCGCCTGTTCCGAACATGGTTCCGGCGGCGCGCATTTGGTCGAAGTCCATTCCGACATCGATCTCGTCAGCGCGCAGCGGGGGGCAGGACGAGCCGCCGGGCACGATGGCCTTGAGCGTCTTGCCGTCGCGCATGCCGCCGCCGTACTCCTCACTGAAGATGAAGTCTCGGAGGGGGATGCCGCTGGGGGCTTCGTAGCAGCCGGGGTTCTTCACCCAGCCGGAGATCTGCACGAGCTTGGGGCCACCGTTCTTCTCGCTACCGGCGGCGGCGAACCAGTCGGCGCCGCGGTCGATGATGGTGGGCAAGCAGGCGATGGTCTCGACGTTATTGACAACCGTGGGGCAGCTGAACACGCCGACGACGGCCGGGAAGGGCGGCTTGAGTCGGGGCTGACCGGCCTTTCCTTCGAGGGACTCGATCATCGCGGTCTCTTCGCCGCAGATGTACGCGCCGGCTCCGCGGTGCACGTAGATGTCGTGCTGCAGGCCGGTGCCGAGGATGTTCTCGCCGAGCAGGCCACGGGCGTAGAGCTCATCGATGGCGGCGTCGAGCCGCTCGGCGCCGAGCTTCATCTCGCCGCGGATGTAGATGTAGGTGGCGCGGAGGTTCAGCGTGTGGGCTGCGATGATGCAGCCTTCGAGGAGGCGGTGGGGATCCTCCTCCATGATGAACCGGTCCTTGAACGTTCCGGGCTCGCCCTCGTCCGCGTTGATGGCGAGGTACTTGGGGACGTCGGACTCTTTGGGGAGGAAGCCCCACTTGATCCCGGTGGGGAATCCAGCGCCGCCGCGTCCACGGAGGTTGGAGCGCTTGACCTCATCGATGATCGTGTCGCTGTCCATTCCGAGCGCTTTCTTGAGCGCTTTCAGGCCGCCCTGCGCCTCGTAGACCGCGAGGGTGTGCGAGTTGTCGAGGGCCCAGTTGGCAGAGAGAATCGGTTCCATGTGGAATCGGTGTCGATGGGGGTCGCGTTGACCGCAGAACTAAGATCGAAGGAGAGGCCTAGGAGAGCGAGTCGAGCAGAGCGTCGATCGCTTCGGGCGTCAGGAACTCGTGGTACTCGCTGTTGACCTGCAGGAGCGGTGCGCGTCCGCAGGCGGCGAGGCACTCGGCTTCGGCGAAGCTGAACTTGCCGTCCGGGGTGACTTCGCCGGGGCCGACGCCGAGGCGTGCCTGGAGTTGTCGCATCACATCGTAGGCGCCCATCATGCAGCAGGGCACGGAGGTGCAGACCTCGATGTGGAACTGCCCGTGGGGTCGCTTGAAGAACATCGTGTAGAACGTCGCGACCTGTAGCACCTTGGAGGGCGGCAGGCTGAGGCGTTCGGCGACGTACTCCATGGCCTCGACGGACAGGTACGCGAACTCTTGCTGCGCGAGGTGCAGGACGGGGAGCAGGGAAGCGCGTGCGTTGGGGTACTTGGCCACGATCTTCTGGAAAGCCGCTTCTGCGTTCGAATCGAACACGATGGCTTTGGAGTTAGACGGGGCGCTGGACGCGCTGTGACTGGTGGCTTCTGCAGTCATGCTCCTCAATGGGGCAGTTCAGGGGGGCCGGTAGGGCGGGCGCTACGACAGCGGGCGGCAACCTAGGAGGCTGCGCGCACGCGGTCAAGCACGGGTTCGGGGCGAGCGCAACGGGCTTTGTCTGGCGTGGTTCTGCTCGTCGTGGTTCTGCTCATGTTCGGATCGGCGGGCGCAGATCGGACAGTTCGTGCGTCAGAAGTCTTGTTGCCACATGACGGCGCCGCCGCCGCGCAGGGGTGCGAAGGAGACGTCGCGTCGGGGCGCGGAGGCTGCGGCGTTGTTGCTGGGTCCGCGCGTTGCGCCGACGAGGAGGCCGATTCCGGTGCCGATTCCGATTCCGCCGAGGGCGGTGAGGGCGATGCCGCCGGGGGTGAACTCCCAGACGTCTTCGCAGAGGTCGGGTGTACCGGTGCTGCAGGTGGTGTTGCCGTCCATCATGAGGAGGACGACGCCGCCGGCGGTGGCGAGGATGCCGGTGCCGAGCATGACGCCGCCGACGGCGCGGCGGTTGAAGGACTCTTCCGACGTCGCGCGGGGGGCGCGGACGGCGGCGTTGGCGCGGGCGGTGGGTTGCATGACGACGCGGAGGAAGATCGGGCCGGCCATCTGCGCGGTGAGCGAGACGTCTTCGGTGTAGGTTTCGTAGCCGTCTCCCTGCACGGTGACGACGAGCGATTGGGGCGCGAGATCGACGGAGGCGCTGCCGTTTCCGACGGTTTCACCGTTGATGGTGATCTCGGCGGACTCGGGCAGCACGGAGATATGGAAGGCGATGTCACCGGCGACGAACGCGGGGCCTACCGGCTCGGGCTCGGGCTCGGGGTCGACGGGCTGTGCATCCGGTACGGAGCCGATCGCGGTCTCGGGCTCGAGTTCGGGCTCGATGGCTGCGAGGGGATCTTCGGGCGCCGGCGCGTTTCCGCGGGTGGGTTCCGGGAGTGGGCTGGCGGCCTGGACGGCTTCGAAGGCTGTGTTCTCGAGGGCGTCGACGGCCTCGGTGGCAGCGCAGAAGGTACAGTCGCCGGTTTGGGTGGCGAGCGTGGTGCCGGTGTTGGGATCGAGGACGCGGACGGTGAAGTCGTAGATCTGCGCTTCGGCGTAGATCTCTGCGATCACGACGGCCGCGGTGGGGACTGTGAGTCCGATGGCGATGACGCAGTCTCCACCGCGGCAGGCGGCGAGATCTTCGCCGATGGCGTCGCGTGCGTCTTGCGCGGTGAGCGCTTCGCCTGGGACGGCACGTTCGACACCTTGGTCGATCGCATCGAGCAGTGCGGCTCGATCTTCTTCGAGGAGTTCTCCGCCGAAGTCGGTGTCGAGCACGACGACCTGAGCGCTGGCGGGTACCGCGAGCGCGAGTGTGGCGGCGAAGAGGAGGAGTTTGAGCTTGGCCATGCAGCGATAGAGGGCTGGCGAGGGGGCAGCGTCCGAGGGCGCACTGCGCACGATGGGGCAGTGTAGTCTAGCGGAGGAGCGGGTCACAAGCGTGGCGCGAGAGGTGTGCGGAAACCTACATTGGCCGCACGTTCGCGGCTGAACAAAGGCCGTGCTCGAACTTGATCTCCTTGCGAAACCCGCGATAGTTTGGAGGAGTGCGACCTGAACTTCGAAACGAAGGAACGAAGATGCGACGAATGAACTCCCTCTTTTTTGCGGCGCTGTTGTGTGCCTCCGTCGGACTGTTGTCCGGTTGTGGTACGGACGACGCGTCGTCTTATACGCTGGCGATCGTTCCGAGCAGCTTGGCGTTGACGTCGGACGGTTCGGACGCGTCGACGATTCGCGTGACCATTTTGGATCAGCGCGGCAACCCGCCGGCGGTGGGTTCGACGGTTGCGTTGACGGTGCTGAACGGCTCGGTGAACAACGTGGCGCCAGAGGCGATTGTGGATGCGGGCGGGACCACGACGTTGGTTTCGGCGGCGACGGCGCTGACGGACCCGGCGGGTACGGCGCAGTTCCGCGTGTCGTGCGTGGGTACGGAGGCGATGAGCTTCCGAGCGAGCTTTGATGGGGAGCGCGAGACCGGTCGCTCGATCACTTGCAACCCGGCGCCGAGCGGCGACTGGCAGTTGTCGATGGTCGCGAACCCGCGGTCGGTGGCACCGGGCGGCGCGGTGGCGCTCGAGGTGACGGCGACGCAGGGCAACGGCGAACCGGCGCCCACGGGCACGGCGATTACCTTTACGATTCAGGACCCGAACCCGGGCGCTGTGTTCCGCACCGGCGCGGGCACGGTTCAGGCTGTGACGATCGGCGACGACTCGGGCACGTTGACCAACGTGGTGGTGGCGCCGTCTACGGCGGAGAACTTCACGGTGTGTGCGAGCTTCGTCGACAGCCGCTTGGGCACGGGTAACCCGTGTACGACGGTTCGCGTGGGCGCCACGCAGGTGACCGGCGCGGCGTGCTTCGGCGTGTATTCGCCGAGCAAGCTTCCGGCGGACGGCGAGTCGACGTCGGTGTTGAGCTTCTCGGTTTACAATGAGGCGGGAACGCCGGCTGCGGACGCCCTGGTGGCGGCGGAGATCTTTACGGGTCAGTTCTTGCGCAACCCGGACGACGCGAACAGCGGCGTTGGCACGATCGCGTTGGAGACGGAAGCGACCGGTCTGGCGGAGGTCACTGTGTTGGCGCCGAGCGAGACCGGTTCGGCGAGCGTGATCGCGACGGCGACGATTCCTGGCATGGACGAGCCGCTGATCTGCGACTTCTCTGACGAGCTCATCTTTGCGCCGCCGCCAACGTGTCAGTTCGACCCGGTGGCGGTCGTCGCGCTCAACCAAACGGCTCCGCTGCGCGTCTGCTTCGACGACGTGGGTGTGCCGGTGAGTTCGGGCCTGCGCGTTGACTTCGAGCTGACCGCTTCGGTGACCGGCGCGACGTTGATCGCGACCACCGCGTACACGGGTACCGATGGCTGCGCTGTCACCTCGCTGGTTGCCGGCTCGTCGCCCGGCGCTGTGACGATTGAGGCGGAGATGCCGTTCGGTCGTCGCGGCGCGACGTGCAACTCGAGCCCGGTGCTTCAGGCCGGCGGTTCCGGCTCGGCGACGCAGATGGTCGTCGCGTGTGAAAACAAGAACTTGGGCGTGCTGTTGCACGCGAACGGCGACGACACGTACTCCACGTGCCCGACGACCTGCACGGCGAACGTGCTCGACAACTTCAACAACCCGGTGGTCGGCCAAGCGGTCTACTTCACGTCTGAGGTCGGTACGATCGTGGCGAGCGCGGTGACGAACGAGCGCGGCATCGCTGCTGTAGAGTTCACCGGCCGCGGTTCGCGTCCGCGCGACGTCGTTGAGTTCGGCGACATGGGTGAGATCGTCACGGAGACGCCTGAGGGCCGACGCCTGAACATGCGTGACTCGCTGGTCACCATCGTGGCGAGCACCGCGGGCGCCGAAGAGTTCAACGACGACAACGGCAACGGTCGCTACGACGAGGGCGAGTTCTTCATCGACCTGAGCGAGCCCTTCGTGGACTCCGACGAGTCGAACAACTTCGAGCCCGGCTCGGCTTACGAGACCTTCACGGACGTGGCGACCGCCGAGCGTCCGCTCAACGGTACGTTCGACGGCCCGAACGGCCTGTGGGACAGCCAAACGCAGATCTGGGGCGCAACCCACATCCTGTACTCGGGCCCGTCCGTCGCGCCGTTCCTGTACCGCGCCAACGGTACGACCGTAATTCCGTTGACCGGCACGCCGAGCGTCGCCGCGGACACGCAGATCTTCGTGCGCCCGCGTGACGAGTACGGCAACCCGCCGTCGAACGGCACCGTGTCGATCACGTTCGACAACAAGCAAGACGACCCGAACCAGTGCTCGGACCTGTACTCGGCCTACGAGGCGTTCGGTTACGACACGTACGGTGAGTTCTCGGTGCGTCGCGAGCTTCAGTTCTTCTCCGGCGGCCGCGAAGTGTCGGCTGAGACGGCGGACGTGGACTTCGCGCGCTACCGCACGGAGCTGACGTTCGGGCTCGGCGGCGGCCTCGAGCTCGGTGTTGCTGCTGCGCAGCCGGGCGACTGTCGCGCGCAGTTCTCTTGGACGGAGACCGCGTCGGCATCCTGTGGCGATAGCGGCGGCGTTGACCGCAGCACGCTCGGTCGATGGAGCGTTCGGTAGTCAGGCATTGCGTACGTTGATTGATTCAGCCGCCCCGATCGGAGTCTTTGATTCCGGCGTGGGCGGTTTGACCGTTTTGCGGTCCCTGCGCGCTGCGTTCCCTTTGGAGCGGTTTGTGTACTTGGGCGACACCGCGCGGGTTCCTTACGGCACAAAGTCGCCGGAGACGGTGGCGGTGTACTCGGAGAACGTCGCCGGTTTGTTGGCGTCTCGCGGGTGCAAGGCGCTAGTGATCGCCTGCAACACCGCCTCGGCGTTCGGGCTGCAGGCGGTGCGAGACACGTTCGCAGGCCCGGTGATCGATGTGATCGCGCCGGTGGCCGCGGCTGTGGCGGCCGCGGGGCGCCGACGTGTGGGCGTGCTGGGAACGCGGGGGACAGTGGCCAGCGCGGCGTACCCGAACGCGCTCCAGGCGCACGCGCCGGATGTGTACGTGGCGCAGCGGGCGTGTCCGCTCCTGGTTCCGCTGGCGGAGGAGGGGTGGACGGACGGCGAGGTTCCTCGGTTGGTGCTCGACCGCTACTTGGCGGAGCTGCTGGCGACGGAGCGGCTGGACGCGTTGATCCTGGGGTGCACGCACTATCCGCTGCTGCGCCCGGAGATCGAGGCGGCGATCGAGCGTCACAGTCCGACGCCGGTTGCGGTCTACGAGTCGGGCGTCGCGACGGCGGAGCAGCTGCGGCGTGCGCTGGCGGAGGCGTCGCTGGAGGCACCGCAGGGTAGCGTGGGCGATGTGCGGTACTTGGTGAGCGATGACCCGTCGGGATTTGAGCGCGTGAGCGAGCGCTTCCTGGGGGTTTCGGCGCATGCTGTGGAGCACGTGCACGTCCGCTGACGTTCGCTGGCGTCGCAGATGATTCGAATGCGTGGTACGAGAGAGGAGCGCTACGCGAGTCGCGAGCGCGTGACGGCTCAGCCCGGAGGACGCGATGCAGATGGGTTTCAACAACGACGTTGAGTACAAACGTCTCACGCTGCACATCCAGACGGAGGACCACGGTCTGCCGGCGATGAAGATCACATCGCAGGTGTTCCTCGGCGGTGCCATCGTCGACACGAAGACGATGTCGTACGAAGGGGAGATCGACGGGTTGGAAGATGAGCCTCGTGACGAGCGTATCCGCGCGATCATGAAGGGGCTTCATCGGAAGTTCTACCAGCGGATCCACGAGGGCATCTACGACGAGAAGCTTCCGATCACGAACGAGGCGCAAGCGGAAGCGGACGCGGCGGCTGCGGTGGATGCACCTGCTGCGGCGCCGGCCAAGCCGGTGGCCCCGGTGGCGGCGGAGAGCTCGGACGTGGGGCTGGAAGTGCCTACGGACATGATCGAGGCGGAAGGCTTCACGGTCGCCGGGGAGCACGCGGAGTTGGGCGCGGACTACGAGGCGAACAGCCGCGGCGCGCCGATGGTGGACTTCGAGCCGGAGACGCTTCGCGGCAACAATATTGAGGCGCTGGCGGCAGCGGCGAGTGGCCCGACCGGCGCTGGCTTTGTACAGCTCGGCGGTTTGGGTAGCGGTGCGCACGAGATCGCCGAAGAGGTTCCGCGTCCGGCTGGCAAGCTGCCGAACGCGGCGGTTCCGATGTACGGCTCGACCCGCGCGTTTCAGGGGCTGGAAGTGAAAGAGAACTTTGGTGCGTTGCTGCTCGAGGCGCTGTCCGCGTGATGCGTTCGCCGCTGCGTGACTTCGTACGCGGTGCTGTTGCACGTGCGGGCGCTTGTTTCGCGCGCTCCGGCGCGGCGATCTGCGGTGGGCTCACGCTCGTCGCGCTGGTCGGTGTGGCGCCCACGGCTTGGTCGCAGTCCCGCACGACCCGCCCGCCGCATGTGTTGTACGGCGCAGCGTCGGCGGCTGCTCCGGTGCCGTTCCTCCGTCGCTTTCGGCCGGAGGTTCAGGGCACCACGTTGGGCGCGCTGGTTGTTGCGCGGGCGCAGGAGCGCTGCGGGTCGGAGCCCAGGGCGGTGGCCGCAGCGACGGTTGGTTTGTTGGGTGCAGTCGACGTCGCGTTGGGCTCCGTGCAAGCTGCCGCGCAGGCGTCGGCCGGTGGTTATGCTCCGTTGGACCCGCCGTTTCGAAGTCGACAAGGCGCGCTGGCGTGGCCAGTGAGTCGGAATCGGTTGCGGGCGCCGTTTGGTGATCGCGCTCGGCCGGAGCTGAACTTGGTGGACCGTCACACGGGGCTGAGTTTCCAGGTGGTGTCCGGGTTGCCGGTGTACGCTGCTGCCGATGGCGTGGTGGTGTACTCCGCGTCGTTGGTGGGGCTTGGAACGGTGCTGATCGTGGAGCACGGCGATTTGTATCACACGGTTTACGCGGGCTTGTCGGAGGCGCTGGTCGCGCCGGGTGAGCCGGTGACGGGTGGCGCCGAGGTGGGGTTGGCGGGAGCGGGCGTGGGCCGTTGGACGGACGAAGTCTATTTTGAAATTCGCGACCGCGGCCTTCCGGTGGATCCGGCACCGTGGTTACGTAGATAGGACGGGTGCCGCGTTTGGCGCCCTCCGCGACGGAGATACGATGCGACAGGTGAGGTTCTTGGCGAGTTTGGGAGTGGCGGGAGCGCTGGGTTGGTTCGCCGGAGCTGCGGGCCCCGCGCCGGCGTTCGCGCAGCCGATGTACGACCATTTGGCGATCTTCGCTGAGGTGCTGGGGCACGTTCAGCACCGTTACGTGGACGAGATCGACGAGGCGGTGCTCATCGAGGCGGCCGTCGAGGGCATGCTGAGCGAGCTGGATCCGCATTCGGTGTACATGAACCCCGAGGAGTACGAGGCGATGAAGAACGACACGCGCGGCGAGTACGTGGGTGTTGGAATCGTGATCGCGGAGGACGACGAGGGCGTTTGGGTACGCGAGGTGTTCCCGGGCGGGCCGGCCGATTTGGCTGGCGTGCTGGTGGACGACCGGATTGTGGCGATCAACGGCGAGGCGATGGTGGGCGCGCAGACGAGCGACGTGGTGAGCGTTCTCCGTGGCCGCCGCGGCGAGCCCGTGACGGTGACGATCTCGCGTATGTCGCCGGAGGCAGAGGCGCGCGTGGAGCGTGAGTTGGAGGTGGTCCGCGACATGATTCACATGGAGGCGGTGGTCGAGTTCCAACCGCTGCCGGGCTACGGGGTGCTGCGCGTGCGTCAGTTCCAGGCCAACGTGAGTGACGACGTGCGAGGCGCGATCGATCGGCTGCAGTCGGAGCACGGCGCGGAGCTTGAGGGGGTGGTGCTGGACCTCCGCGGTAACCCGGGTGGGTTGCTGAGCGAGGCGATTTCGCTCTCGGACGTGTTCATGTCGGAGGGGGAGATCGTGTCGACGGGCGGTCGCGCTGAGCCCGAGAATCACTGGACGGCGCGGCGCAATACGACGCGTTTTTCAGGGCCGGTGGTGGTGCTGATGAACGCGGGTTCGGCGAGCGCTTCGGAGATTGTCGCCGGCGCGCTTCAGGACACCGGGCGGGCGTCGATCGTGGGCACGCAGAGCTATGGAAAGGGCTCGGTGCAGACGATCATCGACCTGGCGGACGGCAGCGGACTCAAGCTGACGATTTCGCGGTATTACACGCCGAGCGGGCGATCGATCAGCGGCGAAGGCATCACGCCGGACTGGGTGGTGACGTCGGACGCGGTGGACGTGCCGCGGTCTGAGGCGCTGGTCAACGTGGAGGACCCGCAGCTGCGGGCGGCGCTTCAGTTGCTGATCGAGCCGCCAGCGCTCGGGCTTCCGGTGCTGCAGGCGGCAGAGTAGCAGCCGCTCGTGAGCGGCGGCGAACGAGGGCTGTGCGGTCTACGGGAGGAGCGCGGCGCAGTTCTCGAGGGCGTTGCACGCCGAGGTTTGCACGCACTGCACGTACTGGTTGTACGCGACGGGCTGTGCTTCGACGGAGGCTTCGCACGAGGCGGCGCAGACGGTTTGGTTCGCGCCGAGGCCGAGGGTGCGCAGCAGGCCGCAGTCGTTGGCGGCGATGCAGGCTTCGCCGCAGGGCGATTGGGGCAGGCACTCGCATTCGTTGCACTGCTCGCCGGTGGCGCACTGCGCGTTTGAGGTGCAGCCGCAGACTTCGGCGTCGGTTGCGTCTGCGATTCCGACGTCGCCCTCCGAGATGTCGGAGCCGGTGTCTTCGACGATGGGCACGCCGCGGAGCACGCAGCTATGTCCAAGGCTGAGCGGTACGATAACGGTGGGGTTTTCGGGCGTGGTCGTTTCGATGATGCGGTCGATGCAGACCGCATCGAGCGTGCCGGTCGCGCGCGGGATGGCTTCGCACTGTTCGCGGAACTCGAAGACCACGCGTGCGAGCTCGGCGTCAGTGGGTTGATCGCGCGCGGCCACGGGCGAGTCGGGTCGGATGAAGACGACCTCGCAGTCGTCGTCGGTGAGGCAGTCGCGCTCGAGGATTTGGGTGCGACCTTCGAGGTAGTCGGCCATTTGTTCGCAGCGCTCGGACTGGGTTTTGTCGGCGCAGGCGCTGAGGGGCGCGAGCAAGAAGGCGCCGGCAAGCACCGCTCGGAGTGGGATGCTATTGGTCATTGTCCTTCTTGTTCATGGCGGCCCGCAGTCGGCTGAGGGCGTCGTCGGCCGAGTGCGTGTTCTCGAGCGCTTGCTGCGTTTCCAACTGGCGAATTTCGCGGTCCAGGCGGACTTGGTCGGGGTCGATGAGCGGGTCGATGTAAGCGGTGTCCGCGTAGTGGTCCGCGTCGAGGCGGGCTTCGATGTCGTGCAGTTGGTCCTCGAGCTCGGCGAACCGCTCTTGGGCTTGGTCATGGCCGCGCATCGGTGCGGCGTATGGCGCTGCGCTGGGCACGTACGGCGCTGCGCTGGGGGCGTAGGGAGCGGGCCCGGGTGGTGCATAGGCCCCGCCGGTGGACTGTACGCGGTGTCGGACGGATTGCAGCGCGCCGCGCATTTGGCCGAGCTCGTCGGCGTTTCGGTCGCGCTGTGACTCGAGGTTTCGGCACTCGGTTTCGAGGCGGGATTTTTGCTGGAGGAGCCGGTGGGCTTCGTCGTCGTCGCCGCGTCGGACGGCCTGGATGGCGCGCTGCTCTAGGGAAGCGATGGCCTCGAGCGTTCGGCGTTCGGCGTCGGCGAGTTGGAGGTCGGCGCGCTTGAGGGCGGCGACGGCTTCGGCGGCGTCGCGGAGGGTGGCGCGCGCGTTGGGCTCGTCGCGTCCGGTGCGGGCTCCGAACTCTGAGCGGACGAGCATGTTGAGACGGTCGAGTATCGACATGGCGGTTCGTTGGAGGCGCGGTGTTTCGAGCGCGTCACGATCGCAGCGTGCGGGCGTGTTCGCGCTGAGGCGTGGCGGTAGGTTCCCTGCGCAGCATGTGTGTAGCGCTTGTGTGCGCGCGCGGGAAGGCATTGCCGCGCGGCGCGTAGTCCGGTACGCGGCGCGCGCCCCTTGCATTCGAGCACCGATGTCCAAACTCCAAAAAGAAATCGCCAAGCGGCGAACGTTCGCGATCATCTCTCACCCCGACGCGGGTAAGACGACGATGACCGAGAAGCTGCTGTTGCTCGGCGGCGCGATCCAGCTCGCGGGTACGGTCAAGGCGCGCAAGGCGGCGCGTCACGCGACGTCGGACTGGATGCAGATGGAGAAAGACCGCGGCATCTCGGTCACGTCGTCGGTGATGAAGTTTGAGTACGACGGCTACGAGGTGAACCTGCTGGATACGCCGGGCCACAACGACTTCAGCGAGGACACGTATCGCGTGCTCACGGCGGTCGACAGCGCGCTGATGCTGATCGACAGCGCGAAGGGCGTGGAGGCTCAGACGGTCAAGTTGATGAACGTTTGTCGCATGCGGAACACGCCGATTGTGACGTTCATGAACAAGCTCGACCGCGAGGGTTTGGACCCGTTCGAGTTGATGGAGAACGTGGAGAACGTGCTCGGCATGGACTGCTGTCCGATGACGTGGCCGATCGGCATGGGCAAGAGTTTCCGCGGCGTTTACGACATTCGCCACGGCAACATCTTGCTGTTTGATGCGGCGGCGGAGGGCGGTCGCGGCGACTACGTGGAGGTGGCGCTGGACAGCGACAAGCTGGCGTATCACGTGGGTGCCAAGAACGCGGCGGAGCTGCGTGAGGAGCTGGAGTTGGTGATCGGCGCTGGCGTTGAGTTCAACGAGGCGGCGTTCCGCGCGGGAAAGCAGACGCCGGTGTTCTTCGGCAGCGCGCTGGTCGGCTTCGGGGTTGAGGAGATGTTCCGCACGTTCGCGGAGATTACGCCTCCGCCGCAGCCCCGCGCCGCCATCGAGCGCATGGTGGAGCCGACGGAGCCGGATTTCTCGGGATTCGTGTTCAAGATTCAGGCGAACATGGACCCCAAGCACCGCGACCGCATCGCGTTCATGCGCGTGTGCAGTGGCAAGTTCGAGCGGGGTGGTAAGGCCACCAACGTGCGGCTTGGGCGGGAGGTGAAGTTCACGAACCCGATCATCTTCATGGCGCAGGCGCGCGAGATCGTCGAGGAGGCGTATCCTGGCGATATTGTTGGGCTTCACGACACTGGCGTGATCGAGATTGGCGACACGTTCACGAGTGGTGGCCCGCTGCATTTCACGGGCATCCCGTCGTTCGCGCCTGAGATTTTCCGTCGCGTTCGGCTCGAGGATCCGCTCGGTATGAAGAAGCTCCGCAAGGGGCTGCATCAGCTGGCATCCGAGGGCGCGGTGCAGCTGTTCAAGCCAGTGAACTCGGCCGACCTGGTGGTGGGCGTGGTCGGCGCGCTGCAGCTGGATGTGCTGAAGTTCCGGCTGCAATCGGAGTACAGCGTTCGTGGTATCTTTGAGTCCGTGGAGCTCGCCACGGCGCGTTGGTATCGGGCCGAGGACGATGAGTCGCGCGAGGCTTTCGAGCGCGCGCTTTCGCGGTATGTGGCGCACGACGCGAAGGAGCGGCCCGTGTACCTCGTTGAGTCGAACTGGCGGCTCAACTATACGGCGGAGCAGCACCCCAAGATTCGATTCTTTGAGACCAGCGATGGCTACGAGCGCGGCTAACGCCCGCCCGCCCGCTGCACCCCTGGAGCGTCTATGTCCGTTGACCGCATTGTTGAAATTCTCGGTGACCAGGCCGACGGCCTGCTGAACCACACCTGCACGGCCATCCCGAAGGAGCGCATCCACGCGCCCGCCGGCGATATCGTGGACCGCGTGTGGGTTCCGTCGAACCGCTCGCCGAACGTGCTGTGCAATCTGCAGCGCATCCTCGACCACGGTCGTCTCGCGGGCACCGGCTACGTGTCGATTCTTCCGGTGGACCAGGGCATTGAGCACTCCGCGGGGGCTTCGTTCGCCAAGAACCCGGACTACTTCGATCCCGAGAACATCGTGAAGCTCGCCATCGAGGGCGGCTGCAACGCGGTGGCGACCACGTACGGCGTGCTCGGCAGCGTGGCGCGCAAGTACGCGCACCGGATTCCGTTCATCCTGAAGATCAACCACAACGAGCTGCTCACGTACCCGAACACGTTCGACCAGGTGATCTTCGGGTCCGTCGACGAGGCGTTCGAGCTGGGCTGCGCCGCCGTTGGCGCGACGATCTACTTTGGTAGCGACGAGTCGAGCCGCCAGATCGTGGAGATCGCCGAGGCGTTCGCGCGGGCGCACGAGCTGGGCATGGCGACGGTGCTTTGGTGCTACCTGCGCAACCCGGCGTTTAAGGTGAACGGCGTGGACTACCACGCAGCGGCCGACCTGACGGCGCAGGCGATCCACCTGGGCGTGACGCTCGGCGCGGACATTGTGAAGCAGAAGCTGCCGACGAACAACGGCGGCTACAAGGCGCTCAACAGCGGCGACAGCAGCTACGGCAAGCTCGACGAGCGTATGTACACGGACCTGACGACGGACCACCCGATTGACCTGGTGCGCTACCAAGTCGCGAACGCGTACATGGGCCGCTGCGGTCTGATCAACTCGGGCGGTGCTTCGGGCACCAACGACCTGCAGCAAGCGGTGCAGACGGCGGTGGTGAACAAGCGCGGCGGCGGCATGGGCCTGATCTCGGGCCGCAAGGCGTTCCAGAAGCCGTTGGCCGAGGGCGTCGAGCTGCTGAACGCGATTCAGGACGTGTACTTGGCGCCTGAGATCACGATCGCCTAGCGCGATGGCGGCGCCGGTGTATGGGCCGTCGCCGCTTGCGTAGCTCGATTCGAAACACCGCTGGGTGGCGGTCGGCTCGTTAGTCTTCGATGACGTACGGGTCGACCGCGAGCAAGGTTCCGTCGCTCAGCGTGAGCGCGGGGTAGGCCCAGCGGTTGGGGCCGCCCGGGAGCGTCATGGCGTCGGACTCGATGTGCACGGCGCAGCCGCGGGCGTGTCGGCGCACGATGATGTCGTAGAGCGTGCGTCCTTCGCGGAGCAGGCCGAAGCGCCAGGTCTGCAGGGACACGTCGAAGCCTTGTCCGCCGATGGTCCAGCCGTTGGAGAGCTCGTCGCCGCTGACCAGGGCTTCCTGAAAGTAGTCCACGCACTGCTCGAATGGCGCGTCGACCACGCGCTCGAGGACGTCGCCGTCGGACGCGGAGAGCACGTCGAAGGGCAGGTCGAAGGGGAACGTCTCCAGGTTGCCCGCGCTGTCGGTTTGGGCCGCGGCGGGGGTAGCGAGGAGCAGGAAGGCGGCCGATGCGCAGGCGAGCGTGCGGAGGATTCTCATGGGCCTAGCATGTGCGGATGTGGCGTGGGTTGCAAGTCGCCGAGGCGTGAGGCTGCAAGTCGCCGGGGCGTGAGGCTGCAAGTCGCCGAGGCGTGAGGCTGCAAGTCGCTGGGCGTGAGGCTGCAAGTCGCCGGGGCGTGGGGGTTGTGCCTACATGTAAGGCCTGCGTAGAATCGCGCGAATGGGGGCTCGATAGGCGACCCCTCTTTACGCAGGGGGAGTATGGCGGACTGGAGTGATGCGGAGTCGGAGCTCGTTGGAGCGAACCGGACGCGGTGGATTGTAACGCTGTTGGTGATCGTGTCGGTCGGCGTGTTTGGGTACTTGCTGTACAGGGAGAGCGCCGGGTTTAAGTCGCACGCGGCGTTCGTGGAGGGCCAGGAGGCCGAGGCCGCGGGCGATCTGGAGGCCGCGCTGACGCACTACCAGGAAGCGGTTGAGCTTCTCGGATACTGGGCGGCGGACCCGGCGCTCGCTGCCGCGTACGTTGGGCTCTACGAGCGCCGCGTGTCCGCCCCTGCGACGGTGGAGTCTGTCGAGGCCATTCGCGACTATGTGGACGCGTACAACAGGCTGCGGCCGTCGGACGCGGTGAGGGCGCAGCGCGCCAACGTGGTTGGGAAACTTGGCACGTGGGTTGATGAGATTGGATTGGAAACGGAGGAGGCCGCGGTGGCGACGCGCGTGGTGGCGGCGCTGGGTCTGGTGCTCGACGAGTCGAACGCGGGGCTTCGCACGACGCGGGAGCAGGCGACGCTGATGTTGGGGGCCGAGGCGGAGGCGGAGTGGCCCGCGGACGCGCTCGCGCTTTACGCGTCGGTGCTGCCATCGGAGCGTGTACAGCCGGCGACAAACGCGTTGCTGGAGCGGCTGTTGGAGTGGCCCCAGATGCTCGCTTCGTCCGAGCGCGAGGTACGTAGGGCGATCGAGGGCGCGCCGGCCGAGCTGCGCGCGGGTGTGGAGGCGGCGCTGCTGACGAACCGCGCGTGGGACGAGGACGAGGAGCGCGCGGCCGCGCTGCTGGAAGAGGGTGGCGCGCGTCTGGACGCGTGGGTGCTCGCGAATCCCGGCGACCAGCTGGCGGTCGCAGCGGTGGCGCATCGTCAGCGCAACCGGGGTCAGTCAGCCGAAGGGCTGGCGACGTTGGAGGCATTGGGGTTGCCCGGAGAGACGGTGGACGCGACGCACGTGCTGCGCGCGGAGCTGCTCGTGTACGCCGAGCGAAGCGACGAGGCGCTCATGCTGCTGCGCCGATACACCGACGCGCATCTCTCGGACTATGTAGAGGCGGCGACGACGTACGACCGGCGGCTTGAGGAGAAGTACACGGAGATTGAGAACCGGGCGGAGCGGGGAGACTTGCCGCGCAGCGTGATGGACCGGCTGCTGGCGATCGAGGACCAGAACAAGCGCGGCGTGGCGTTCATGGAGTACGCGGATGAGCGGCTGCGGGCGGATGCGGAGCTGCGCGGGCTGGCGGACCAGATCTCGGCGTATTCGGATGCGGTGAGCGCGTCGATGTTGCGGGGCTCGGTGGCGCTTGAGTTGGCGGTCGGCGAGTCTGGCGAGGCGCGCCAAACGCTGTTGCTTGAGGCGGAGGCGTCGTTCCTGGCGATTCGCGGAGATGCGGGTGACACGCCGGCGTATCGCGTGCTGCTCGGGCAGGTGTATCACCGTCTGGGGCGCCCCGAAGAGGGTGACGCCGAGTTTACGGCGGTCGTGAACGGGTTTGAGCCCGTGTGGGACCTGGCGGTTGCGTCGGCGTATCGCGAGTTGGGGCTGGCGGACCGCGCCCGCACGGTGGTGAATGATGTCGTGGCGAGGAACCCGGACGCGGAGGCGCTCGCGACGGCGTCGGTGCTATTGGCGGCGCTCGCGACCACGCCGGAGGAGCAATTGCAGGCGATGGAGCTGGCTCCGGACGTCGCGGCGAACCGGCGGCTGCGGGACGAGAACAGGGCGTTCGACTTGATGAGCGAGGGCGATCTCGACGCAGCGGCGGAGATCTTCCTCCGGATCGCGGAGGAGTGGGACGCCGAGGTGGGTGCAGGCGGTACGGGCGCGAACAACGCGGGTGTGGCGTACCAGAACCGGTATGGATGCACGGGCGACATGGCGGACCTGACGCTGGCGATTGAGGCGTTTGAACGGGCAGGTCGCCTGGACCCGGGGAGCGCGATCGTGGCGGAGAACGCGGCGACGGCACAGCTGGTCTCGGCGCGGACAACGGTGTTGGCGGAGTTCGTGGACCTGGAGGCGCTGGGTTTCGACTCCGATCTGGAACAGCTCGTGCCGCTGTTGTTGCGCGGATCGGAGCGGGAGCGCGTGCGGTCGATGTTGATGGAGTCGCCGTTGTACGCGGCGGCTATCGCGAATCTACGCCGGGCGCTGACGCTGTCGCCGGGGAACACGGCGTTGTTCGAGACGCTTCGGCAGGTGCTGGTAGACGTGGACGACGCGGCGGGTGTGGAGCGGTTGCACACGCAGCTGTTGAGCACGGGGTTCGAGCGCACGGCGGATGAATCGCTGGCGTCGTTCCAGCGGGGAGAGATGGACGAGCTCGTCGACCTGCTCTCCGCCGCCGACGTGGCGTACTGGAAGATGTGGTTGGCGGATGCCAACACGGACGCGGTGACGCTGGATGCCGGGCGCGCGCTGTTGTTGAGCGCGCTCTATCAACGGCTGCGCACCTCGGGACCCGAGGACGCGATCGCGGCGGCGTTCACGGTTCTGGGCGAGATGCGTTCGAGCGAGTGGGGCATCGAGACGACCGCGCTGGCGTTCGCGGCGAGCAACGCTGTGGCGCGCGCGGCCGAGTCGAACGCGCCTTTGGCCGAAGCGTGGAGCGAGATGCGCCTGCTCTATCGGCCCGGGGCGGAGATGGCGCTGCGGTTGAGCGAGCAGAGCCCGGAGTTCGCTGCGGCGCTGCGGGCCGAGCCGTCGATGGCGGCGGTTCGCGTCGCGATGGACGCGCTCGCCGATGACCCGACGCTGAGCTCGTGGGCGGCGGCGGCGGCGCTGGGCGACCGCACGCGAATGGCGAGCCATGCGGCGTTCAGGGACGACGCGACGCACGCGGCGTCGAACAAGCTGCGGTTCGCGATGTCGAACACCAACGACATGGGCGCGGCCTGGCAGGCGGAGCTTTGGGCGCGATAGGCGGCGCTTTGGGTGCGATAGGCCGCGCTTTGGGTGCGATAGGCCGCGCTTTGGGTATGATAGGCGGCGCTATGGGTACGATAGTCGGCGCAGATGGCCACACCTTGGAACTCGCGAGACCGTGCGCTGGGCGGCTTTGGGACCCTCAGGGCACAAAAAGCACATAAATCGACATCGGGTGCATAATCCAGTTGACAGCCCCCGCTGGATGCAATAGCTACGCCGTCCGCTGCGCGGGTGGTGGAATTGGCAGACACGCAGGATTCAGGTTCCTGTGCCTTCACGGGCGTGCGGGTTCAACTCCCGCCCCGCGCACTCAGATAATCGGCCCGGGTCTTCGGACTCGGGCCGATTCACTTTTTAGGCGTCCACGCTTCGGCGGGCGCCGCGGTCCTCGGCAAGCTGTCGGTGGCCACCACGACGGGCCGCATTGGCGGAAGGACAAGAGGAAAAATGAATACTGATGGGGTGATCAGGGGGCGCGTGCTTAGCGCGTTTGAATCGTTTGGTGACGAAGGCGGATCCATGCGCGAGCTTGCGTACGCGCTGGGCGACGACGCACCGAGCCGGCAAGATTTGCGGAAGGTGATCAAGGCGCTGTGCCGCACCGGCGAGCTCGTCCGCGTAGAGCGCGACCTGTACACGCTGGCTGGCCATCAGGGCCGCGCGTTCGCGGGCAAGCTGCACTTCAGCCGCGGAAACTTCTTTGTTCACACGGACAACGAGGTGATCCACGTGCCGCCAGGGTCGCTCGGTGCAGCGATCTCGGGCGACGAGGTCGCGGGTACGGTCACCGTGGAGGCGTCGCCGCCGCTCGGTGAGATCGAGCGCGTGACCAAGAAGAACGCTCCGCGCGTGGTGACGGTCCAGGTGTCGCGCTTCCGCGGTATGTTCGTGGGCGACTCGGAAGCGCTCGGCGAGCCGGTCCAGATCGTGGGCGGTCTCCCTGAGTCCGTGCGTGCTGGCTCGTTCACGAAGGTTGAGATCTTCGACCGGAAGCCGTTCCAGCGTGGCGCGGCGACGGGTTTCCCGAGCCATACGCTGGTCGCGAAACATGTGGCGCGCGCCGCCGAAGAGGTCGAGGAGCCGGCGACGCGTCCGACCGCGCGTAAGACCGTGAGGACGTCCGTACGGGCGACCGCGCGGGCTGCCGCGGCGGCTGCGGAGACCGAGACGGAGACCTACGGGGACGCGGAGGTCGTGCCGACCGGGCCGCAGGAGCCTCGCGCCCGGATGGAGAAGCAGCACATGCTGCGGTACGTGGATCCCGACGCGCCGAACGCTCGGACGATGCTCGACCAGCTGGCCCAGGGCCTCGGCGTCGACATCCCGTTCGAGCCGGACGTGCTCGCGCAGGCCAACGCTGGCACGGCGCCCAAGACGTTTACAGAGAGCGGTGATGACCTGAGCGGCATCGCGTTCGCGACGATCGACGGCGCCGACGCCAAGGACTTCGACGACGCGGTGTTCGCTGAGGAGACGTCCGACGGTGGTCTGGACCTGTGGGTCGCGATCGCCGACGTGAGCCATTACGTGCCGGAAGACTCGGTGCTCGACATCGAAGCGCGTCGCCGCGGATGCTCGGTGTATTTGCCAGGTCGCGTGTATCCGATGCTGCCGCCACACCTCTCGGATGGGGTGTGCTCGCTGCGTCCGAACGAGCTGCGTCGCTGCAGCTACGTGCGGATGAAGCTCGATACCGAAGGCGCCGTGGTCGACTACCAGGTGGGCTTTGGTGTGATGCGTTCGCGCGCCCGCCTGACGTACCAGCAGGTGCAAGAGTACCTGGACGGCGGCTCGCTCGACGCGCCCCGCGAGGTTCAGGCGTCTGTGGACGTGCTGGAGAAGCTGCGCATCCGTCGCCACGCGTTCCGGCGCACGCGCGGTATGCTGGAGCTGGACCTCCCGCAGCCGAAGGTGGAGCTGTCCGCGGACGGGACGACGGTCGAAGCGGTGGAGCCGTCTCCTCGCTGGGCCGCCAACCGATTGATCGAAGAGTCAGCGCTGCTGGCGAACGAGACCATCGCCATGTTCCTGCTCCGCGAGGGCTGGCCGACGATTTACCGTGTTCACGGCGAGCCGGACCCGAGCAAGGTGGGCGCGATTCGACATGTGCTCAACGACGTGGCCCGCGATGCGCGCATGCCGGCGGATCCGTCGCCGCGCGACCTGGAGCGCGTGCTGGAGAAGGTGGCCGGAACGGAGGCGAGCCGTGTGCTGAGCTGGCTGGTGCTGCGGGTGCTTCCGCGCGCGGAGTACGCGGTGCAGCGCAGCGTGCACTTTGGCCTTGGCACGGACCTGTACCTGCACTTCACGTCTCCGATTCGACGTTACCCCGACCTTGAGGTGCACCGCATGGTTCGGCGCGCCCTTGAGGCTCGTCGCGCGGCGACGGAAGAAGAGCGCGGCCTGTTGATCTCGCGTCTGACGGAGTCTGCGAGCATGGCGAACGCGGGCGAGGCTGTGCAGACGCAGGGCGAGCGTACCAGCGACCGCATGATGCGTGCGCTGTACATGGAGCCGCACGTTGGCGAGGAGTTCGACGCGCTGATCAGCGATGTCGCGCGCTTCGGCATGTTTGTGTCGGTGACGCACCCGTACGTGGAGGGCCTGGTGCCCATCCAGACGCTGGGTCGCGAGTTCTTCGAGTACGACGATCGGCGCTCGCGCTTGGTCGGCACGCGCACGCGGACGGTGTTCCAGGTGGGCGGTACGGTCCGCGTTCGGTGTGTTGCGGTGGACGTCCGCCAGGGCAACGTCAACTTCGAGTTGGCGGAGCCGGTGGGCGGCGCGCCTCGCGCACGGAGCGACCGCGATTCGCGTGGCGGCCGCGCGTACAAGGGCAGCAAGCCGAACAAGGGCGGCTCACGCAGTGGCGCGCCCAAGGGCAAGGGCGGCCACAAGAGCGGCGGCAAGGCTGAGAGCACGGGCAGCAAGGCCGGCAAGAAGCCTGGCAAGTCGCACAAGAAGCGCAGGTAGGCGCGCCTGCCCGCATCAGATGCGGGCCGGCGCGGTGAGCGCCTAGCGAGTTGCTCCCCGTAGCGAGTTGCTCCCCGTATCGAGATGGTCGCCGGGGGGAGCGGGTTGAAACCTGTCCCTCGACAAGCTCGGGATGATTTTGTTGGGTGATTGGCCCGACCGTTGGGCGTGTGCCCCGACCGTTGGGCGTGTGCCCCGACCGTTGGGGCGGCGCCTAGAAGATCGCGTTGAACGCTGCGGCCAAGCCGCCGGTGTGCTGTGCGATCGCGAGTACGTCCATGGTGATCGCGATGCCGACGTGCAGCAGGATGCCGGGGACGAAGCTCTTGGACTTGAGGGCTAGGTAGCCAAGCACGACGCCAGCGATGAGGGCGCCGAGCGTCTCGGGGATGGGCTTGTTGAAGTGAATCATGACGTACGGAATCGCCATGATGTAGAGCGCGTAGTAGCCGAACTTCTTGTACAGGCCGAAGGTGAGGAAGCCGCGGAAGAAGGCTTCGACGCCGATGAACTGCAGGCTGTAGAACGCCTCGTACCACCAGAACGCGGCGCCGCCGCCGTCGATGGCGGGGCGGTAGAACGGGTACTTGTTCGCGAACGAGGGCTGGGCGGCGGCCCAGAACAGGAACGGGACCATGAACGCGTAGATGGCCGCGTAGAGAGGCAGGTGCGAGCCGATGCCCTTGAGCCGGAAGCCCCACTCCCGTGGCGACTGCCGGAACAGGAACACGATGATGGCGAGCGGCACGAGCACGCGCAGCACGAGGGCCGAGAGGCCCCAGTAGGCGTATGGCAGAATGGGGATGAGGTCGGCGGCGTCGGCCAGCCGGGGCTCAAGCCACGGCGCGACGGAGCGTCGGTACGCGCCGGATCGTCCGTAGTAGTAGAACAGGGTGAGCAACACGGTCGACGTGACAAAGACCGTGGTGGTCTGGAAGTCGAACGGCGGCGTTGTCCCGTCGTCCTGGAAGTCCTTCTTGAGGATATCCAGGCCGGTTTGGATGCGTGCCTTCAGCCCCACTATTCGCCGTAGATGGCGTCGAGGTCGAGTTCGGTATCGACTTCGATGGAGAGCTGGCCTTGGCGCAGCTCGAACTCGGCGGTGGAGAAGCGCATGTTCCGGTAGGTCTGGATGGCGGCGTCGGCACCGGAGGCGTCGAGCCCGCCGATCATGTCGCCGAGTCGGCCGTACACAGACTCGAGGAGGGCGGCGAGCCGGGGTCCGTTGATCTGACCGTGCGCGAAGTCGTCGTCGTTGCCGAGGTCGTCCGCGGCGAGTGAGATCTCGACGGGCGGCGGCACGTTTCCGGTGCGGACGACGATGCGGTCGTCTCGCTGGATGAGTCGGATGGAGAATCCGAGCAGTTGGTAGTCCATGGTGATGTGCGGCGAGGTGTCGTCGACGGTGCCTTGTCCGCCGCGGCTCTCGATGAGGTTCTGGAACTGCGTGATGAGGTCGATGGGGTTGTTGGTGCCGAGCATGAGCGCGAGGTCGATGCGGGGGATGAAGCCGCTGAGGTTCACGTCGAAGAGGCCGAGCGCGATGGCGCCGGTGACGTAGTGCGTGAGCTGCTCGATGGTGGCGCTGGAGGTGTCGCGGAGGTGCGCGAGGTGGCCGCCGATGGCTGCGGGGCTGGGGCAGTTCCGCAGCTCAGGGTCGCCGGAGATGCTGTTGATGGCGGCGACGATGTCGACGTTCGCGGTGGCGTAGAAGGCGGCTTCGGCGGCGTGTTCTGCGGTGCTGAGCGCCGCGCCGCTGAGCACGGCGTCGGCGACGCTGGCGGCGTGGTCGCTCAAGTCGACGATGTAGTAGGCCTTGGAGCGTTCCGGCCGCTCGGGGTCCATGACGCGGCTCATTCCGGCCCAGGGGATCGCGGCGAAGAGGGCGGCGTCGGCTTGGTCACAGGCGGCTTGCTGCGACGCGCTCTCGTATTCGCCGATGGAGGCGTGCAGCGGCGAGGCGGCGAAGGTGTTCCACACGCGGGCGGGGTCGACGAGTACGAGGCCGGTGAGCTGGGAACCGCGTCCGCGGCTGCGCAGCTCGGTCACGCGGGCGTCGGTGATGAGCGCGGGGCCGGCTTGTCCGGTGATGGCGCGCTCGAGCGCATCGTCGTCCAGGTCGAGCGCTTCGTATCCGGTGCGGAATCGCACGACGGCGTAGCCGGCGACGACACCGTAATCGATGCCGTAGACGTCTTCGCCGGCGTCGACGGAGGTGCCGCGGAAACGGATGCCGGCGATGTCGAACTCACTCCACTCCAGGTCCGGGTTGCGCTCCCGGACGGTGTTCATCGCGTCGATGAAGCGGTCGGAGTCGGAGAGTTTGGCGAACAGGACGGGCGCGAGCGACGTGGAGAACAGGGCGATCTCGCCTTCGGTGTCGATGCCGAGCGCCTCGAAGCCGCCGTCGCTGATGAGGTCGACGCCGAAGGTCTCGACGATGGCCGGCTGGAGGGAGGCCCACATGGGGCTGTTCATCTGTCGTTCGAACTGCGCTGCATCGACGGCGGTGAGGTCGAAGGCGTAGGCGTACGCGACGTCAGCGGGGATGGCGTTGAAGATCGTCTGATCGACGGCCGTGCTGGCTCCGAGCTCGAACAGGCCCTCTCGAACGGGGGTCTTGGAGCAGCCGCTCGCGAGCGCGATGGTGAGCGCCAGGGTGGCGTAGCGATGGAAGTGTTGCACGGTCAGGTCTTGGTGAGTGTGATTCAGTGGTGGGCTGCATACCAGAGCACACGCGGTCGGGCCATTTGGGAATGCAGTTGGCTCGCGCGCGCGGCGGTCTCGCGGACGGATAGGGCGACTGCGCACTTGTACCGCCGCATCCTTCGGGATAGCGTTCCCAGCCCTTAGCTTTGGTACGAGTTCCATGTCCGCGCAGACGCTCATCGATCAGTTCGAGCAGCGCGTCTCCGAGAGTGGAGACGCGGTGGCTCTTCGGTACCACGCCGATGGTGCTTGGCAGGACGTCTCGTTCGCCGAGTGGCTGCGGACGTCCACGTTGCTGGCCGCCGGTTTGGTGCATTTAGGTGTCGAGACCGGCGACCGGGTCGCGATCTTGTCATCGACGCGCATCGAGTGGGTGTACGCGGACCAGGCGGTGCTGCTGAGTGGCGGCGTCGTGGTGCCGGTGTACGAGACCATGCGTCCGCGCCAAGCTCGCATTATTATTGATGATTCCGGCGCGTCGGTGGTGTTCGTTGAGGACCCCGTTCAGCTGGAAAAGTTGTTGCGCGTGCTGCCGGAGCTGCCGCACGTACGGTGGGTGATCTACTTCGACGAGTTGGCGCGTCTGCGCGATGTCGGCGAGGATGGGCGCACGCATCGGCGGATGGACGACCTGACGATCGACGCCGAGTGGGCGGATCGCGTGGTGCCGCTGTCGCGGGTTCGAGAGCTCGGCGCCAAGGCGCTCGGCGCGGACCCGAACGCGGTGGGCGACCGCCGCCGTCAGGTGAACCGCGAGTCCCTGGCGAGCATCGTGTACACGTCCGGGACGACCGGCCGACCGCGCGGCGTGGCGCTGACCCACGGCGCGTTTGTGGCGCAGGTGGAGGGCAACAAGTTGGCGCTTCCGCTGGGCCCGGATGACGAGCAGGTGTTGTTCCTGCCGCTGGCGCAGATCCTGGCCCGCGCGATTTATCTGACGGCCATGTCCGCCGGCTGCGTGAACACGTTCTCGCGTGGTTACGCGTGGCTCGCCGACGACCTCGAAGACATCAACCCCACGCTGCTGGTCGCGGTGCCGCGGGTGTTCGACACGATCTGGACGCGGGTGAACAAGTCGGCGGTCGCGGGCGGGGCGCTGCGGCGTCGGTTGCGCGACGGTGGGATCACGGCGGCGCGTGCGAAGAGCGCAGCGCGCGAGGGCCGCGGCAAGCTGACGGTGCTCGATCGCGTACGGCTCAAAGCGGCTGACGTGCTGTTGTTCTCGCCGCTGCGGCGCGTGTTTGGCACCCGCTTTAAGTACGCCGTGAGTGGCGGCGCGCCGATGCCGATCGAGCTCATGGAGATCTACGACGGCGCGGGCATTCCGATCTTGGAGGGCTACGGGCTGACCGAGCATTGCGCAGCCGTGTGCGTGAACCGGCTGGACGACTACCGCGTGGGGACGGTCGGAAAGCCGCTCGAAGGGGTAGAGCTGCGCATCGCCGCGGACGGTGAGATTTTGGTGCGCAGCGAGTGCATCATGCGCAGCTACTGGAAGGACCCGGAGTCGAGTACCGACGCGCTTGCGGGCGCTTGGCTTCACACGGGCGATATCGGCGAGCTGGTGGGCAACCACCTGCGGCTGACGGACCGGAAGAAGGACGTCATCGTGACCGCCAACGGGCGTGTGGTGTCGCCGATGCCGATCGAGTCGATGCTGCAGGCGGTGCCTTACATTGAGCACGCGGTGGTGCATGGCGAGAGCCGCCGGTTCCTGTCGGCGCTGGTGACACTGAACGAGACCGCGGTTCGTCGCTGGGCGAAGGGCACGCCGCTGGAGAAAGCGCCGCTCAGCGAGCTGAGCCAGGACCCGAGCGTGTTTGCGCTGTTGAGCGAGGCGATCGAAGGGGTCAACGCGGAGCTTCCTGGCTCAGAAACCGTGAAGAAGTTCGCGATTCTGCAGGGGGATTTCTCCTTGGAGTCTGGGGAGTTGACCGCCACGTGGGCCACGCGGCGGAAGTTCGTGACGACCAAGTACGCATCGATCTTGGACGCGCTCTACGAGTAGCGCCGCCGGTCGGACGCGCCGCAGGTCGTAGCGCCGTGCGTGACGCGGCCCGGTGGTCGATGGTCGAAACCGAAAATCCTTTGCGGAGCCGGGGGTTTGCGGTCATGGTACGCGCCTCTCGTAGGGAGCACGCCGTGTCTCGCATTTTGGTAGTCGGAACATTCTTACTCGCGCTTGTCGCGTGCTCCAGCGAGCCCACGTCGGGCGTGATTCCGGATCGAGGCGGCGAAGACTGTGCGCGACCGCCGTGCACCGACGGCGGACGTGACAGCACGCGGGACGCTGGCGCAGCGGACACGAACGTGGACGTCGCGGCGGACGCCGCTGACGCGGGCGTCGACGGAGGCACGGACGACGGCGGCGTGGACGGTGGCGATGACGCGGCGGGCGCCGATGCGGCCGTCTCCGACGTGGTCGCGTCTGACGTGGGCCCGGTCGAGGTCGGTCCGCCGGACGTGGACTCCGACGGCGACGGCATCATGGACCGCATCGAGGGCGACGGAGACTTTGACGAGGATGGCGTGCCCAACCGGCTCGACGAGGACTCGGACAACGACGGCATTCCCGACCGGGTGGAGTACCGCCGTGAGCTGGGGAGCGGCGTGGCGGCGTCCGATCTGGACGGCGACCGCTCGCCCGACTTCTTGGACCTGGACTCCGACGGCGATGGTCTGTTGGACGAGTTCGAGACCGGGTGCCCGTCTTCGACGGAGCCGGACGAGGCAGACTCGGACGTGGACGGGTTCATCGACACGTTGGAGGTCGCGTTTGGGTCGGACCCGTGCGACCCCACGAGCGACATCAACGAGTTCGTGGATTTCTTCTTCGAGCTGCCTTTCAACGGCCCGGAGCAGACGGCGGAGTTGGACATTGAGACGACGCTCGAATCTGGCGACGTGGTGTTCAACATGGACGTGACGGGCTCGATGGCCTTGGCGATCGAGAGCCTGAAGACGAGCCTGCGCACGACGATCATCCCGGAGCTTTCGACGCGTATCGTGGACGTGGGCATTGGTGTGACGCAGTTCGCGGACTTCCCGTGCGACGACCATGGCTCGTCGGCGGACCGTCCGTTTCGGTTGATGCAGCGCGTGACCTCGAACGCGGCGGCCGCGCAGGCGGCGGTGACACGGCTGTCGGCGGCGGGTGGCGGCGATGGCCCGGAGTCGGGCTACGAGTCGCTGTACCAGCTGGCCTCTGGGCTCGGTCGCGTGTCGAGCTGCTCGGCCGGCAACGTGCCCGCGTTCAACCCGGCGGAGAACTTGGTGGCCGGCGTCGCGGATGGCACAGACGGCGGCGCCGGGTTCCGTGATTCGGAGGTCCGCGTGGCGGTGCACATCACGGACGCGGAGTCGCACGTGGCCGACGTGGCGGGCTACGGCTACGGCGCGAGTCGCGCGGAGACGTACGCTGCGCTCACGGACAACGGCGTGCGCGTGATCGGGCTCGCGCTGGGCGAGAGCCTGTTCGGGTTCTCAAGCTCTGCGTCCGCGCACCTGACGGAGATCGCGCGGCAGAGCGGCGCGGTCGTGGAGCCTTGCGCGTGGGGTACGTCCCGCCCGGCGGGGTGCTCGGCATCGCAGTGTTGCACCGGCGTCGATGGCGCAGGCCGCGCGCCGGAGGGCGGCGTATGTCCGCTCGTGTTCCAGCTGAACACTCTGTTTTCGACGCCGTCGGTGGATGCGTCCGTCATCTCGGGGATCGAGGCGTTGCTGGGCGGCAGCGCGTTCGATGTGTCGGCGAACCTGCGTCGCGACGAAGAGGAGTTCGCGGCGACGGGCGTGGACACCACGTGCTTCATCAGCGGCGTCGTGCCGATCCGGGCCACCTCAGAGGGCTGCGCGCTGGACCCGGTGCCCGCCGATTTGAACGGCGACGGTACGCTGGTTGGGTTCAGGGGGGGCGCTCGGGGCTCGAGGGTCACGTTCGAGATCCGGGCTGCAAACGACTGCGTTCCGCAAGTCCGCGACCCTCAAGTATTTCTCGTTTGGATTGACCTGATCACCAGCGAGGGCACCAGCTTGGGCGAAAAGCTGGTAACCATCTTGGTTCCCCCTCGGGACCCGAAAGGGTAGTCTGAATCGTATACCGCCACTTTGAGCGGTAAAACGGGTGTTCACGTCGTCAAATCGGCGTTGTACGGGTGTTTTCGTGAGGATTGATGGCGGCGCGCGGTCCGGAACAGAACTCGACGAAGCGCGACCGGAGCGGTAAATCCTCCGGCGGCGGATTCTGGACGTCAAAACGTTCGGTGTTGTCGATGGAGTCGCGGACGTCTCTGCTGGCCATGGTCGCGAGCGTCGCCGCGCTCACGTGCACGGTCTACGCGGTAGGGCACATGGCGATCGGCCGTACGCTTGGCAGCGTGCTCTTGGGCGCCCTCGGTGCTTACGCCTTTGCCGTGCTGGGCTTGTCGGCGCGGCTGCAGACCGAGCGGTCGCTCCGGCTGGCCTCGCACGCGTCCATTCTGGTGTTCGGCATAGGGTTAATCACGCTGTCGGTGTGCGAAGGGGAGCCCTCCGAGGTGGTCGCCTGGTTCATTTGCCTGATCGCGGGCAGCGCTGTGTTGTTGCTCGACCGCGCGGGTGCGCTGGCGTGGTGCGTGGTCTCGGTGGTGGCGATTTTGCTCGCCCCGTCGATCCGCGTGGCCATTGATTTGCCCGTGTTTGAGCTGCGCCCGTGGGAGATTCCGCTGGGGCAGGTTGGCTTGTGCGTGGTGGTGGTGTGTTTCGCGACCGCGGTGCGCCACATCGCGCAGGTGCACGCGCTGGACGAGCGTCGGCACGAGGAGCAATCGCGCGCGCGAAACCAGGAACTGTCGCGGTCACTGGAGGAGCAGGCAGAGACGGCGAAGGAGCTCATGCGCGCCCGCGACGAGGCCCGGAGCGCCCTCAAAGCCGCTGAGGCGGATCGCGAGCGGGCCGAGGCGGCGAGCCGCGCGAAATCGCACTTCTTGGCCAACATGAGTCACGAGCTGCGTACGCCGCTGAACGCGATTATCGGTTACGCGCAGCTGCTGCTCGATGACACGTCCGGACCGGAGGACCCCGCCCGCGAAGACCTGGGCAAGATTCACTCGGCGGGCCAAGCGCTGCTGCATACGATCAACGACTTGCTGCAGATGGGCAAAGTGCAGGCGGGGCGCTCGGACGTTCAGCTCGCACGGGTGGTGGTCGCGGACCTGGTGACGTCGGTCGCCGAGGCGTTGCGCGACGAGGCGGCCGAGCGGAACAACGCGCTGTCGGTGCACGTGGCGCCCGGCCTTAAGCCGATTTGGTCGGACGCGTCGAGCATGCGCCGTATCCTGTCCAACCTGCTCAAGAATGCGATCAAGTTCACCAAGAACGGAGACATCTCGATTCGCGCGGTCTCGACGGGAGAGTGGATCAGCTTTGAGGTGACGGACACCGGCATCGGCATGAACCGGGAGCAGGTGGATCGGGCGTTCGACGCGTTCCAGCAGGCCGACGTGTCGTCTACGCGCCGGTTCGATGGCACGGGGGTCGGGCTCGCCGTGGTACATGCGGCCGTGCAGCAGCTCGGTGGTCGCATCGAGATCGAGAGTGTCGTGGGAAGCGGCACGCGTGTGCGTGTGTTGGTGCCCGCGGAGACCCGCCCGACGTTGCTCGAGATCACGGGCGAAGCGCGCAGTGTTTCGGGCCGTCGGGAGCCACGGAATACGCGGTCTGGGCGGCGCGGTGAGGCGAGCGTGCTGGTGATCGATGACGACGCGGCGGTGCGTGAGATGGTCGCCCGGCAGCTGGGGCCGCTGGGCTACTTCGTGCTTACGGCGTCCACTGGCGAGAGCGGGCTCCGGCTCGCCAACGAGCAGCGTCCGTCAGCGGTCATCCTGGACATCAAGCTCCCGGGAATCGATGGTTGGAACGTGCTGACGACGCTCAAAGAGTCGCCCGATACACGCGACATCCCGGTCATTGTGCTCACGATGATGGAGCAGCCTGACCTCGCGTTCGGGCTCGGCGCGTCACATTTCTTCACCAAGCCGGTCCAGCGTGACGCGCTTCACACAGCGCTGCTAGAGGTCGGTAGTCACCCCTTCGAGAATGTCGGTCTCTGACCACAGAATCGCGATTTGCCGCCGCTGCCGTCAGCCCGAGAGACGTGCCAATGGCGCGGCAGAAGCTGTCGACATGTTGGCCGCCGCCCGCCGCTGGGCCGAGGCCGGCGAGCCGGACGTGCACTGTCGGCTTTCGCAGTGCCTGAACTGCTGCGATGGCGGGCACACGGTCCGCGTGGAGTGCCGCGGGCGCGAGGTGGCGCTGGTGGGCATCCGCACGACCGACGAGCTGCATCGCGTACTCGAGAACATCGAGGCCATCGGTGAACGCGATGTGCCAGCGTCCTTGCGGCCACGGGTGTGGCAAGAGTGGGTGGACGGCGAGATGGTGTTTCACCACGACATCAAACCGGACGAGTCGGCCTAGACGGCGGCAGTGGATCGAAACCCATGCCTCGCTTGGACGCGGGCAGACTAGCTCGGGTTGGTTTTGTCGGCCCAACTGAGCAGTTGTGACGGCGTCGTCCACGCGATGTCGACGGGTACGGGGCCCGCGGATTCGACGGCGAGCGCGCCTCGGTGGTCGTCTCCGACGTGGAGCGCCTTGAACCACCACCGGGCGCCGTCGTCGTCGATTTTGTGGGTGTCGATGCGCACGGTGGGTGGGTCGAGCTCGAAGGCGAAGCCGTCCAGCGGCAGGGCGAGGCCAAGCCCGCGCGCCTTGATGTAGGACTCCTTGAGCGTCCACGTTCGATAGAACGCAGAGACCGCGTCGTCGCCGGAGAGCGCGCGAATTCGGGCTGATTCTGGCGCGGCGAAGTGGCGGTCCACCAGGCCGACCACGTCGCGACTGCGCATCGCCTCGACGTCGACGCCGATGTTGTGGGTGTGCGACCACGCGAGCGCGATCAACCCGTGCGTGTGCGAGAGGTTGAAGTGGACGTGGTGCTCGGGGAGGTACGGTCGGCCGTGCGGGTGCGTGTCGAACCGCAGGCGCTGGGGAGGCACGCCGCAGGCGCGGCCGAGGGTGAGGCGGACGAGGGCGCGGGCGAGCGTGAAGTCGTGCTGCAGGTGGGGGCGCAGGAAGCGTGCGCGCCGCTGTCGCTCATCGGTGCTGAGCAGCTGGCGCAGCGTGGCCTCAGCGCCGGCGTCGAACCGTGCGGGGTCGCAGAACACCACGTTCACGCGGCTGGCCTCGAGCGGCGCGTGGGAAACCGCGTCGGGGGGACTCATCGACGGAATCGCGCGACCAGTGCCTGGAGGCGCGGATGGTTCATGGGGTCGCCGTACGGGTCGTTGCGGTACACGAAGAGCCCCCAGATGGCGCCGAACAGCGATACGCTGACCACGCCGGAGTAGAGCAGGCCGAAGAAGCCGGAGGCGTGGAAGACGAAGCGGCAGACGAGCAGCCAGGCCACGACTGGGACGACGCCGAGCAGTGGTTTGAGTCCGACGTATTTGAGGTATTCGAGGCGCGGAGTCTCGGCTTCACGGCAGGCGATTTGGAACACGACAGCGGCGAAGAGCACGTTGGGGATCGCGGTCCCGATCGCGGCGCCTAGGATGCCGTAGGCGGGGACCAGCGCGATCGACACCGCGATGTTGAGCACGCCCATGAGCGCAAAGGCGATGCTCGGGATTTTGATGTCGCCCACGGCCATGAGCAGCGGTACTGCGGCGCCGCGCATGGGTAGGAACACGATGAACGAGAGCACGAGCACGGAGAGTGAGGGGCCCGCGTGTTGCTCGAACAGCGCGTTGATCCAGAAGCCGATGAAGGCCGGTCCCATGATGACGAGGAAGGAGCCGACGAGCAGCGCGAGCGACATGGAGACCTTGCTCCATTGCAGGAACGTGGCGCGTAGGCCCTCGCGGTCGTTGGCGGCGCGCAGGCGGGCGAAGCGGGGCATGACGACGTTGCCGACGGCGGCGATGAACTCGGTGAAGTAGAGCGCGAGTTGGTTGGCGACGTTGTAATATCCGACGCCCTCAAATGAATGATATTGCTGGATAATCATCGCGTCGGTGTTGAACGCGAGGCGGGCGCCGGCGGCGAGGAGGAGGACCCAGGCGCCGTAGTGCAGCAGCGTGCCGATCAACGCGCGGTCCGCCTCTGCGATGCCGAAGGTGACGCCGGGATAGCGCCGCGAGACCACCCACACGCCGGCCAGAATTTCGAACGACGCGACCACGGCGAGGGTGATGGCGAGGTACGCGATCGAGGGCGCGTGGAGCAGCAATCCGAAGGTGAGCGCGGCCTGGAGCGCGACACCGCCGAGCAGGATCGCGTTGCGCTGAACGAAGTCGTCGTGGGCCTCCATGACGGCGCCAGGAAGGTGCGCGACGAAGCCAAACGCGACGTTGATGGTGACGATGGCGAACGCGATTCGGGAGTCGGTCAGGAACTCGGCCGGGACCGGGCGTCCGAAGTGGTACCAGGCGATGGCCATGCCCGTGCCGGCGACGAAGCACACCACGGCCAGCACCAAGTAGAGCCACAGGGCGCTGTGTACGACGCGTCGGAGCGCCGAGACGCGGGCCTCGGGGTCGGGCGTGGCGACCGCCTGGGCGAGGTACTTTACCGACGCGGCGGGCAGGCCCCCGCGGATGAGTGTGAGGTATCCGGTGATCGCTGTGATCGTTAGCCAGACGCCGTACTTGGTCTCGCCGAGCTCGGCGATGACGAAGGGCATGAGGACGAAGATCATGAGGATCTGCGCGATCGTGACCACCCATGTGGAGCCGATGCTTTTGAGCATTAGCGGAGCCTCACGTGAGCACCGGGAGCGTGGCTGCGGCGCTGGCATCGCTGGGGATTCCCCGGTCGTTCGCTGGCGTCGGGTCGACGTCGATGGTCACGTTCGCGGCTGCGGTCTCTGCGGCTTCTGCGGCGCGCCGGTCGAGCACTTCGGGCATGGTCAGCCACACGCGGTGTGAGACGGCGGCCTGCGCGATAACGATGTAGAAGAACCAGCTCCACGCCACGGATAGGAAGAACGCGGCGACCATGACACCGGCCAGCGTGGAGAGCTGTGAGCGGAGTAGGGCGCGCTGCAGCGGTGAGGCGTCGTCGGGTATCTCGCGCAGCAGTCGCCAGTCGCTCCAGAAGGCCATGAAGACGAGCGACATGAATGGGATGAAGCCCAGGAACCCGGTCTCGGCTGCGGCCTGGACGAACGCGTTGTGCGATGTCTTGGGGCGCCAGTCGATGGGGTTCACGGCGTAGTAGCTGTAGTTCGCGGTGACGCGGAACAGGCCGACGCCGGTGACGGGGTTGTAGGCGAGCATGCGTCCGCCGGCGACCCAGGCGTCGAGGCGGCCGCGGGCGGATGCGTCGACGACGGAGTTGTCGTGGCCGACGACCGTTGCGCGGTCGCTGACGCCGGAGACGATTACGAGCGCGGCGAGCGCAGCCGCCATGAACCCGCCGACCATCGCGGTGCTGCGCACGCGTTGACGTAGGATGATGAACCCCGCCGCCCCGAGGCCGAGCAGGCCGCCGCGGGACTGCGTGACGATGAGGCCGGCGACGTTGAGCAGGAGCAGTAGAATCCAGAGGGGGCGGGAGCGCTTGAGCTTGGGGGACAGCGTGGCTTCGGCGGTGAACGGCACCGACATGAGAAGCGCCATGGCCAGGTCGTTGGGGTCCGCCAGCAGGCCGACGAACGACGAGCGGCTGCCCTCGATGAGGCTCGTCTCGAGGAAGAAACGCGCCCACACGGAGTAGCCCGCGATGGTGGCGGTCATGACGGCGATCGTGGCCTGGAACATGACGGTGCGTTTGCGCGTCACCATGGTCTCGAGCATGAGGAACCACAGCACCACGATCTTCACGAAGACGTTGTTGAAGAAGGTGAGGCTCTCGTTCGGGTCGGTGCTGTCGATGACCGACACGATCACGCCGAAGGTGAGGGCGACGAGTCCCACGTTGAAGTGCGAGCGCACCCAAGACGGGTCGCGGCGCAGCAGCTTGCCGGAGAACAGCAGCACGATGGCCGAGAACGCGAACACCTTGGCGACCGGCACGCCGTCGAGGGCGGGGATCAGGTCGCCGGGGCGTGTGAACAGCGACGCGATGAACGCGAGCAGCAGCCCGAACGGGCCGATGAACACGATGCCGACCACAAAGAGCAGGAACGGCGCGACGAAGGCGACGAGGTTGTCGACCGGCGCGAGCATGTAGCCCATGATCAGCGCCAGCAGCAGCATGCCGCCGGTCATGCCCACGTTTCGGACGACCGTCCAAACGCCGGGCTCTCTGCGAATCGGGATCACGAGGGCATCAACCCGCGCGCTCGAGCGGCGGCAGCACGCCGATCACCGGGACGCCGGCCGCGATCTCGCTCGCCTCGGAGCTCAGGCGCACAGTTCGGTTGAAGAACTCCATGATCACGACGATGAACGCGGCGATCAGCAGGCCGAACAGGAAGCCGCCCACGGCAGCGATTTTGACGCCCACTTTGTCGCGCTCCGGCGGGTCCGCCTCGTTGGGCTGCTCGATGACCCACACGTGGCGTTGCTCCTCGTGCACGGTCAGCTCTCGGGTCACGAGCGCCTCCTCGTACTGCGCCATCATGCGCGTATACACCTGGGATTTGGCCTCGGCGTCGCGCTCCATGTTGGAGATGACCTGTGCGCTGTCGGCGAAGCTGGCGAGCGACGTGAGCGCCTCTTGCACCTGCATCGACATGAGCTCGACGGACTGGCGGGTGGCTTCGACGTCGGAGAGCGCGGAGCGGTAGGCTGCGAGCTCGCCTTGAATCACGTCGTTGTCGCCGCGGCTGTTGTTCAAGATGCGCTCGATGTCGGCGATGTTGAAGTCCGTGGGACGCGCTGTGTAGGCGTCGCGCTCCTCGGTGATACGGCGCAATCGCGACTGCGCGGTGATCACCTGCGGGTGGTCGTCCGTGTAGGTCGACAGCAGCGAAGCGACCTCGCGCTCGGCTGCACGGTGACGGCGGTCGAGGTCGGCGCGGGTCGGGTCGTAGGAGGCCAGGCGGTCCCGCGCGACGCGCAAGCGCTCTTGGGCCGAGACGAGCGTCGACTGGCCCTCGGAGTAGCGCTCGAGCAGCTCGGAGTAGTGCTGCAGGGTTGCGGCGTACACTTCGGGACGTTGGTTGTCAGAGCCTTCGTGGAAGCCCTGCATCGCGGTCTCGTTCTCGTCGAGCTCCGTGCGGATGCGCTCCAGTTGGGTCGCGAGGAACTCCACGCTGGCGTCGAGGGATTCCAGCTGCGGGCGCACCATCGCTTCACGAAGTGCTTCCATAAGTAGCCTGATGCACAGCACGACGTCATCGGCTTGCTGGCTCCGGTACCGAATCTCGACGATGCCGCCCGAAAGCGGCATGACCTGCAGACGCTGGTGGAAGATGGCGATCGCCAGGTTCACGTACTCCGGGGAGTCCGATGGGCCGATCTCGCCAAGCTCGGTGAGAATTTGCCGCGCGACAGGTCGCGAGTTCAGCACCTCGAGCACGACGGGGATCTTGGAGTTGAGCTCCCAGTCCGCCACGGGGCCTTGGTCCACGAGGGCGTTGAGGCTCACCTGGCTCTGCACGCGGACGACCGCGCGGGCGCTGTACACCGCCGGTGACAGCGACGCGAAGACGATCGCCACGAGCGGAACGACGGTCGCGAACAGGGCGAACACATACCAGCGGGACAGCGCGGCATCGATGAAGAGTCGCGGGTCGATGGCGCTCGTGATCTCGCGCAGCGGGTTGGTCGGTCGTTGTGTCGGGCCGCTCATCGGTCACTCCTGCGCGCTCGGCCGCCGGTTCGGATTACGCGAAGCAGATCGCGGACCACGGTCCCTCCGGTGAGGTAGCGTCGCCAGCGTTTGAGGCGCAGGGACGGTTCGGGCGAGATGAACTCGTTGAAGATGATGCCAATGGTCTTGATGCGGGCGTTGTCGAGCCACTGGACGCTCTGTTCGAGGTCGTCGGTGCGCGTTTGGCGGCCCATGACCATGAGCACGGCGCCGTCGAATGCGTCCATCCAGTGCTGGGGGATGCCGAGCAGGCCGTCGCCGTCGAGCATGGACGGGCCGTCGACGATGACGACCAGGCCGGGTGGCCGCTGGTACGGGTCGAGCTTGGCGAGGTCGGAGACGCCGAGGATCATGTAGCGGTCGGGCGCGATGACGCTGAACTGCGGGGAGATGACGCGGGCGAAGCGGGTTTTTCCGCTGGCTTTGCCGGGCGAGGTCAGCAGGACCGTTTGGCAGCCGGATTCGCGGATGGCGGCGTCGAGTCCGACGGCGAGCTTCCGCGCGATCAGGCGTTCGTTGAGGAATGTGGAGCGGCGGGTGACCACGCGGTCGTGCGCCTCGGTGGCCTCACGGACGAGCAGGCCGGCGTCCTGAGCGCCGCTGGCGGCCTCGCGCGATGCGCCGAACACGTCGGGCGCGCTGGCGGCCGGTTCCGGCGCCGAGGCCGTCGCTGCCGGCTCGAATCCGGAGAAGATGTCGACCTCGCCGTCGGTGTCGGCCGTGGCGTTGTTGCCCGAATGCGGTCGTTGGTCGCTCGCCGCTTGCTCGGTTCGTTCGGCGCCGCGCGGGCGCCCGGGTGTAGCGCTGCGCGCGCGCATCGGGCGGTCGTCGACCACGGGGAGCGGCACGGTGCGCGGGCCGGCGATGCGGACGCGTCGGGGCCCCGCGTCCCGGTTCACGGGCTGCTTCGATGACTCCAACTCGATGAGCTGTGAGACCTCTGCGGGGTCCACGATTTGCACCTGTACTGGCTTGTCGTCGCTGGTCATCAGAGCTGGCTTTCGAGCGTAACGAAGAGGAGGGCGGCCGAGCTGATCACGGCGATGTCGGAGAAGCCGCTGACGAACTGTTCCCAGGCGTTTTCGCGGTCTGGGCGCAGGTAGAGCACGTCGCCGGGGTTGATCATTACGCTGCCCAGGGCGCCTCCGCGGCGCAGGAATCGGCGCATTCGGTAGTCGAGCGCGATCGTGTAGCCGGGGCCTTGGCGAACGTGCTGCACGCGGCGCGGGTGTCCGTCGCTGGCGGGTCCGCCGGCGAGCGCCATGACCTCAAACAGGGGCACGGGCTCTTGGGTTTCGAGGAAGCGCGGCGTGTTGAACGCGCCGATGACGCTGATGCCCTGGCCGAGCGGGTTGGCCTCTCCCTCGTGGGAGTAGGGGATGAACAGGATGGCACCGCTGCTGCCGCCGATGGGCGACTCTCCGCCGGCCGCGATGAGCGCGGCGAGGTCGATCGACTGGGAGCCGTCGGCGGTGATGAGGCGGGCGTTTCGCAGGTCGGCGTCGATCACGGGGCCGTTGGCCAGCGCGAGCGCCATGACGGCGGTCAGGTTGTCGGTTCGGTCGAAGATTCCGGGCTGCTGCACAGCGCCCATGACGAAGACTTTGCCTTCGAGCGAGGCGTCGTCGAGCACGCGTCCGGCGCCCGAGTCGCCGATGCCGAGGCTGGCGTCTGCGGGTACGAACACGAGGTCGCCGGGGCGGAGCGTGGGGAGCGGCGTGCTGTTGCGTCGCGTGAGGTAGCCGGACACGTCTACGGGGAGCTCTTCGGTGCCGCGCTGCACGACCACCGCGCTCAGGTCCGCCGTTTCGGCCTCGCCGCCAGCGGTGCGAATGGCGGTCCATACGTCGCCGCCTTGGGGCACGGAGTAGCGGCCGGGGTTGGCCACGTGACCGGTGACGAACACGAGCGTGCCGCGGGTCTCGACGGTCAGTCGCAGCCCGACCGTGCTGCGCAGATACGCGCGCATGTGCCGAGCCAGCGCGCGCTCGGCGTCGTCCTGGCTCAAGCCGCCGAGCTGGACGCGACCGTACACGCCGAGGCTGACCTCGTTGTATTCATCGATGGTGACGGTCATCGGGTCGGAGCTGTCGCGCTCCGGGATGACGATGGTGAGGGTGTCACCGGCCTGCAGGTTCGGCGGTGTTTGCGCGTGACCGGCGCTCGGCGAGAAGGTCGCCACGAGCGTGAAGATCGCGGCGACGCAGGCGAGCGCCAGGAGGCGAGATGTTGTTTTCATGAAGTTCTTAGGACCGGCGAGTTGATTCCGATGGGCTGGCGGTGCAGGCTGCCGCAGCGAGTGGTTGCGTCACCCGACGCGCTGCCCGTTGCAAGTGTGGCCGGTCTTTGGCCACGACGAAACGCCGTTATCCTATCGCGTTCGTTTGCGCGTCGGCAAATCCTAGTTTTCGCAAGTTGCTGATTATATTGCATACATGCGGGTGGACGTGCGCCGTGCGCCGCCGTCTCATACCCCGAACCACAGCCGCACGCACGCCCCGTGTTGCGGCCGCGTTCGGTTCCCGCCAAACCCCTGAAGATCTGTTGATGAAGTGCCTATGACCATCGCCCATGTGATCGCGCCCGGTGGTATCGGAGGCGCGGAAACGGTCACGCTCGGAGCGGTCGCTGGCTTGCGCGCTGCGGGGGCCGACGCGGCGCTCGTGGTGCTGCGTGAGCTGCGCGCGCCCGACAAGTCCGAGCCCATGATCGCACGCGCCGACGCGCTCGATATTCCGGTGCGGGTGGTCGATGTCCGCGGTCGCGTGGACATGCTGGCGCCTCGGGCGCTCCGCCGCGCCCTTGAGGGGCTCGGCGCGGAGGTGGTGCATGTGCACGGCTACAAGGCGGCGCTGCTTGCGGTGCCCGGGCGCCCGCGCGGCGCGCGGTTGTTCGCGACGCACCACGGCCAGGGCGGTCATGGCCTGCGGGTCGAGGCGTACGTGCGCGCGTCGTTGCTGGCGTACCGGCACGCGGAGCGCGTGTTCGCGGTGTCTGACGCCACGCGGGAGCACCTGCGCGGGCAGGGCGTGCCGCAGCGCCTGCTGACGACGCAGCACAACTTTCTGTCGCTGTCGCTGGGCGACGCGATTTTCCCCCCGGTTGAGGCCGAGGAGCTGCGGCTCGTCTACGTGGGACGCCTGAGTTTCGAAAAGGGCGTCGACGTGCTGCTGCGGGCGCTCTCGTGGGTGTCCGTGCCCGTGGCCCTGACGGTGGTAGGTGACGGCCCGGAGCGGAATCGGCTCGAGGCGCTGGCCGCGGACCTCGCCATCCCGGGTACCGTGCGTTTCGCGGGCGTGCGGGACGATGTGGCGGCGCAAATCGCGGCCGCGCACGGGCTCGTGCTGCCGTCGCGGACGGAGGGCATGCCGATGACCATGGTCGAGGCGATGGCGGTCGGTCGGCCGGTGCTCGCGACGGCGGTGGGCGGCGTGCCGGAGGCGTTTGACGCGCGGCTGGGCGGCGCGATGGTTCACCCGGAGGACCCGGGAGCGCTCGCCGCCGAGATCGATGCGCTGGCGGGACGGCGCGCGGTCGCGATTCAGGCCGCGATGGCCGGGACCGCCGATGTGCGCGAGCGGTTCTCGGTCACGCGCTGGGCTGTGGACACCCTGGCTGCCTACAGTGGAGCACAGAGGGGTGAATGAGTTGACGGAATCGTCGCAATGAGGGATCGGGACCGCTCACGACGCGGTCCCGCGCGTCCTGCCTTGTGCCGTCGGCGCAGGGCGAGACGCCGGCTCCTAAGACGCCCGAGAACGCTTGATGAACCTCAAGAAACTGCACGTTTGCATCCCCGCCATCGCACTTGCCGGCTTGTTCGCCGCGTGCGCTCCTCGGCTTGTGATCGTTCACCAGGACCCCAGCGCGTCCTTTGTGCAGATTCGCGTCGACGACGAGAACCGCGGGTTCGTTGAGCCCGGCAGCAAGTGGCGCTCCCGCGTGACGCCCGGCTACCACCGCGTCGAGGCCATCCCGCGTGGTGAGTCGGCAAACCCTTGGGCTGAGGACGGCGTCGGATGGACGGTGTTCATCGAGCGCAAGACCGAGCTCACGTTGCTGCCTCAACCTTGAACCACTTTCAGCACCAGGGGATTCGGACCGCGTTGGTTGGCGCGGCTCTCGCCCGTCGCTATGATTCTGCTGACCGACCCTCTTGGGTGCCGAAAGCTGGCGTCACGCTGCCTTTGCACCGCTCTGGAGCACCTTGACCGAAACGGACCCACGACCGCGTAAGAATCAGTCGACGTCCGCGCACGCCGTGGTGCAAATGAGCATCGAAGGCCGCGAGTCGTCGGCGCTCAACGGGATCAGCGACCGTGTGCGCTTCGACGCGCCCGCTCGCTTTCCCCGCAGCGTCCTGATCTCCAAGCGCATCATCGATGTGGTCGGCAGCGTTGTCGCGCTGCTGCTGGGGGCGCCGATCATTCTCACGGTCGCGGCCTTGGTCAAAATCACCTCGCCCGGCCCGGTGTTCTACCACCAAAGCCGCGTGCGGCGCGTGGTCGGCGGCGTCGAAGAGACGTTCGCGATGCACAAGTTCCGCACCATGGTGGTCGACGCCGAGGCGCTGTCGGGGCCGGTGTGGGCGGGCGACCGCGACCCGCGCATCACGCGCATCGGCAACTTCTTGCGCCGCAGCCGGTTGGACGAGGTCCCGCAGTTCTGGAACGTGCTCAAAGGCCAGATGAGCATCGTCGGTCCGCGTCCGGAGCGGCCGCACTTTACGTCGCAGCTCCAAGACCAGATTCCGGTGTATTACGACCGCGCGCGCGAGTTGAAGCCGGGAATCACCGGTTGGGCGCAAGTCCGCTGCCCGTATGACGCGTCGTTCGACTCGGTGAAGACCAAGCTGCTGTACGACCTCGCTTACGCCGCGCACTGCTACAAGCTGAGTTCGTATCTGAAGATGGAGTTCAAGATCGCGATCCTCACGGTGGTCGTGATGTTCACCGGCAAGGGCGCCAAGTAGGGCGTGAGGCAGCGCTCGCGTGTTCGCGGGCCTGGGCGAAGGAGGGGACGAAGCGGGCGCTGGGCGAATTTGCGGCACACTTGCGCCCAAAATTTGCCAGGGGTGTAGCCTTTGTGCTTGCGAAGTAGGGGGAACGGGTGCATTGTCATGGAAATGAACACATGTAGGTGTGTGTGCTCGTTCTCGCACACCGCCACCCTCGAAGAAGCAGTACAATGAAGGTTCGTTCCTACTTGGTTCGAGATGAACTCAACGGGAAGCGCGCACTGGATTTCGCGTCTGAGATTGCGAGCCAGTCGATGCAGGACGTCGACGGCGTTGAGCTTTCGATGCGTTACGCCAGCGGCGTAGACGTGGCCGGCCTCGCCGTGCTCGTGCGCATGTACTCGCAGCTGCGCTCCACGGGCCGCGGCTTCGCGATGACCGAGGTGCCGGACCACATCGCGTCGCAGCTCGCAGAGATCGGTGTCACGCACCTGATCGCGGCGACGCCGAAGCCGAAGCTCCGCTGGATGGGTATTCCGTCGCGTCGCCGGGCGTTCGCGTAGGTCGTGTCGCGTTGAAGAGTGCCTTGTTCGTCGACGCTACGGCGCGGAGAACACGGCACGCTCGGTAAGTTTGAGGGACTGGTGTTAGGCTGCCCGCCGAAGTTGCGGTCAAGTCCGCAGTTTCGCCGTTTCTCCTAACGTTCGGTCCACCGAACCCTCCGAATCCGGAGTCCGTGAGTGCGCTTCGACGCGTTCATATTCCCTCTGTTCTTCGCCATCGTCTTGGCGGCGTACTGGGGCTTGCGTTCGAGGCGGGCGCAGAACGTCCTGATCCTGATCGCCAGCTACGTGTTCTACGGCTGGTGGGACTGGCGCTTCTTGCTGCTCATCGGCGCCTCGACGGTGGTCGACTTTACGGTCGCCAAGGGCATCGCGGCGGCGCAGGACCGGGGCGATAGTCCGGCCGCTGCCGCGCGCGCCAAGCACCTCATGTGGGTGTCGGTTGCCGTGAACCTCGGCATCCTCGGCCTGTTCAAATACTTCGACTTCTTCGTCGGATCGGTCGCCGCAGGGCTGGGCGCGATGGGGCTTGAGGCGAACCTGCCGCTGCTGCACATCATCCTGCCCGTCGGCATCTCGTTCTATACGTTCCAGACGCTCGGCTACACGATCGACGTGTATCGTCGGGACCAGCCAGCGGAGCGCGATTGGGTGGCGTTTGCCTGCTACGTGGCGTTCTTCCCGCAGCTGGTGGCGGGCCCGATCGAGCGCGCGTCACGGCTGGTTCCGCAGTTCAGCGTGGACCGAACGCTCGACGTGGACCGGTTCCGCTCCGGCGTCACGCTCATCGTGTTTGGCCTCGTGAAGAAGGTCGCGATCGCGGACAATATGGCGCCGCTCTCGGACTACGTGTTCGGCATCTCGGACCCTGGGTCGGTGTCCGCGCCGCTCATTCTGGCGGGCACGATCGCGTTCGCGTTCCAAATCTACGCCGACTTTAGCGGCTACTCCGACATCGCGCGCGGCACGGCTCGGCTCATGGGCTTCGAGCTCTGCGTGAACTTCGACAAGCCGTACGTGGCAGTATCGCCGAGCGACTTCTGGCGGCGCTGGCACATCTCGTTGTCCGGTTGGTTGCGCGACTACCTGTACATCCCGCTCGGCGGAAACCGCGGGGGCCCGTGGTTCACGTATCGGAACTTGGCGGCCACGATGGTGCTCGGCGGACTCTGGCACGGCGCCGCGTGGAACTTTGTGGCGTGGGGCGCGTGGCACGGCTTCATCTTGTGCGTGTACAGAATCGCGAAGATTGACGCCTACTTGGCGCGCGCCAAGCCGTGGACGCGGATGATCGCGGTGCCCGTGTTCTGGGTGCTCACGCTGTACGGCTGGCTGTTGTTCCGAGCGGGCAGCGCAGCCCAAGTGGGCGCGTTCACCAGCGGCCTGTTTGGCGCGTGGACCGACTGGCAGCTCGCGTTGCCCATCCTGCAGGTTGTGGGCTGGTTCGCGCTGCCCATCGTGGTGCATCAGGTGCTCAGCCGCGGCCTCGGCGGCGAAAAGTGGGTGCCCAGCAACCCGTGGATTTGGCGCGCCAGCATCGCCGGGGTCGCCGTGTATGGCCTGATGAACGCCCGCGCGAGCGAGACCGCCTTCCTTTACTTCCAGTTCTGATGACGAAGACCCAACAACGCAGTTTGCGGACCGAGGTGCTCTTGTCGTCGGCGGTCATCCTCGGGTTGATTCTGGCCGCTGAGCTGGTCTTCCGCGCGATGGTGCCCGGGCTGTCCGCCAACTCGCGCACCTTGGCGGCCGCGCCGGAACGGAGCGCGCGGCTCATCGAAGCCGCCACGGAAGGCCGCCCGACGGTGCTGGTCCTCGGCAACTCGATTTCGGGCGAAGGCATCGACGGCGAACAGCTCGCGGACCTCATCGCCGACGCCGGTTTGACCGTACAACTGGAGCATCAGCCGGCGGACACGACGGTGATGCGCGACTGGTTTTACGAGTTCAAGAATCTGTTTGTGGCCCCGGGCGCTGCCCCGGATTGGCTGGTGTTGCCGGTAGGCGACGCGGCGCCGCTGCGACGGGTGAATGAGCGAACGGAAGACCTGATGTTCTCGTTCGTCACGTGGTCCGACATGCCGGGCTTTGTGGAGCGGAACGACATCCGCGGTCTCGAAGAGGTGTGCGGCACGGTGTTCGGTAAGTTGTCGGCGCTGTACGGGTTCCGCGGGCGTTTTCAGAAGCGCGTGCTGGTGACGCTGGCCAGCCGATACGAAGAGCTGCGCTACCAGATGCGCGAGTCGGGCGCGGCGACGTCGGGCGAGGACCAGATTAGTGAGGACGCGCAGTGGGCCCGGGCGCTCGCGGCGCTGGCGCAGGAGCACGGCACCGAGGTGTTGATCGTGGCGATGCCCACCGACGCCATCGAGAGCACGATCCCGGAGACGGACCGCGCGTTGGCGCGAGAGCTGGGCTGGGGCGTTATCGCGCCGGGGCTCGGCCACGAGTGGACCCGCGCCGATCGCCCCGATGGCCTGCACCTGGAGGCCCCCGCCCGCGCGCGCTTTACGGCGCTCCTGGCCACGGAGCTGGTTCGGGTTTTGCGCTCGGGAGAGGCGCCCGAAGGTGACAGACTCCTGGCGCCGCAGTGAGTACGGCGATGTATCTGGCCACGTCTGTGGTGTTCTGGTGTCTGCTCGGGGCTGTGCTGTGGGTGTACTTTGGATACCCCGCGCTGGTGGTGATGCTGGCGCGGCGGGGTGCTCGAATGGGCCACCTGCGCAAAGGCCAGGCGGATGCGGAGGGCGCCCCGTCGGATGCGGAGGGCGCAACGTCGGATGTGGAGCTGCCGCGCGTGACGGTGGTGGTGGCAGCGTTCAACGAAGAGGCGGTGATCGACGACAAGATTCGCTGTGTGTTGGCGAGTGCGTATCCGGCCGACCGCCTCGAGATCATCATCGCGTCGGACGGTTCTACGGACGGTACAGCGGCCAAGGTTCAGGCGTGGTCGGACCCGCGTGTGCGGTTCATGGACTTGCCTCGCGGCGGCAAGACGACGGCGCTGAACGCCGCTTGCGCCGCCGCGACCGGCGAGATTCTGGTGTGCACGGACGCGACCACGGAGCTGGCCGCCAGCACATTGAAGACCCTTATTGCGGCGTTCGCTGACCCGCGCGTTGGGTGCGTGGGCGCCGACCTGGAGTACGTGTCGGAGCAGGGGACGGCCGTGGGTGCGGGCACGGGCGCGTACTGGCGGTACGAGCGCGCGATTCGCCGAAGCGAGGCGGCGGTCTGCTCGATGATCGGCTGCAGCGGTGCGCTGTACGCGGTCCGGGCTGCGGCCCATCGACCGATCCACGCTGAGCTGGACGACGACTTTACGATGCCGTGGGAGGTGTACGACCAGGGGTACGTGACGGCCTACGCGGTGGGTGCGGTTTCGCGCGAGCCGACCAACGAAGAGCAGGGCGCGGACTTTCGGATGCGGGTGCGCGTGGCGCTGCGGGCGATCAACGCGTTGACGCGTCGGCGTAGGTACTTGAATCCGCTGCGGTACGGGTGGTTTGCGGTGCAGCTGATGTCGCACAAGTGGCTGCGCTACGCGGTGCCGTGGGCGCTACTCGCGCTGTTGCCGTTGAACGTCCTGTTGGTCGCCACGGGCCCTTGTCGAATACTGTATGGCGTGCTTTTAGCGGGGCAGGCCTTCATCTACGCCATCTCGCTGCTCGGCGGCTTGAGCGCGCGCGCTGGGTGGAAGGTTCCGATTGTCCATATCCCCTATTATTTCATGCACATGAACGCGGCCGCCCTTGTGGCGTGGCTCCGGTTCGCTGGTGGAGATCGCGCGATAACGTGGGACACGAGCAGAAATTGATCGGGCGCTGTTTGATCGTCGGGACGCGACATGCGGTTCCCACGCTCGATGTGAGCACCGCGCTGGAGCGCGCTGGGTTCGAAGTGCACGTCGAGGAGTGGCCGGGACCGGTGCGTCGCGGGCTGTTCGATTGGGCGATCGACCTGGCTGGCCGCCGGCTCAACGCGGAAGTGTTTCAATATGGGGTGTGGTGGCTGGAGACCGAGCACGGCGGGCGCTGGCCTGCTGGATCGGCTGGCACCGCAGAGATTGCCGACGCGGTTCCGCTGACCGGCCTGCGGTTGAACGCGCGCGGCGGCCTGTTCGGGCAGCACCCGAAGGTGGTGCGCGACGCGTGGATTCGCACGGACCCGTATTCGCCTGTTCGGCAGCGCTATCGCGTGGACCGGCTGGCGTGTGAGCTCATCGAGCGGGCGGCGCTCGACCTGCAGTCCGGTACGGTGACGCCGCTCGAAGATGCGGAGCCGGCGCCGCGTCCACACCGCCTCTCGTATGCCCAGACCCGCCGGTTGCCGTTTCAGAAGTGGCGGGGTTGGGCCGCGGCCCAGGTGGACGATACGTTCTTGTCGGACCACTGGACCGTGGGCGTGGTGAACGCGCCGGTACACCGGTTCTTGGACCCTGATTTTCGGCCCACGGTCGACTGGCTGGAGCAGCCTAGCCGTGAGGTGTTCGAGGCCGACCCGCATATTGTGCTGCGTGATGACGGCGCGTGGGATGTGTACGCCGAGGCGTTCGATTATCGCGTTGGTGTCGGCACGATCGTGGCGCGGCGGTTCGAGAATGGCACATGGGGTCCGAGTCGGCCGGTGCTCTCGGCGGAGCACCACCTGTCGTACCCGCACGTGTTTGAGGCCGGCGCGCGCCGCTTTGCCACGTACGAGTGTGCGGAGTCTGGGCGCATCAACCTATGCTCGGTCGACCGCGCTGGTGGGTGGACGCCCGGGGAGCCGATGCTGGATTTCCCGGGCTTGGACCCCACCGTGTTCGCCCACGAGGGGCGCTGGTGGCTCTTCGCGACCGACGGCACGCGCACCAAGGTCGACGTGTTGCACGCGTGGTACTCCGAGTCTCCGACGGGGCCTTGGACGCCGCACGCGCGCAACCCGATCAAGGTGGACGTGCGGTCGAGTCGTCCGGCTGGAGCCTTGTTCCGGCACGAGGGCAATCTGTATCGGCCGGCCCAGGACGGCACGAGCGGGTATGGCTCCGCGATCGGCATCTGCCGGGTGGACGAGCTGACGCCGGACACGTTCTCGGAGACGCGGGTGGCCACGGTGCCGCCGTTCGCTCAGCGTCCGGACGGCATTCACACGCTGAACGGCGTGGGCGAGATGTCGGTGGTGGACGGAAAGCGGCGGATTGTGGTGCCCAGCACCATCGACATGCGGGTCCAGCAGAAGCTGGAAGTGCTGCGCGGCTTGTTCGGCGGCATTCACTAGCGGCGCGGTCCGGTGGTGGCTCGGCGCTCTAGCGTCGCGCGCGGGCTACGAAATGGGGTGACAAAAACAACGGACGCCGCAGCTCCTGAAGCTGCGGCGTCTCGACGGTTGCCCGTCGGCGAACCCAGCGCTGAAGGCCCTGGGTTCTGGCAGGCCGACGGATACGCCGGAGCTGCCGATGGTGGCTTCATGGTAACCGGACGACGTGCGTCCTGCCGTCCGGTCACCACGAGCCCACAAGCGTGGGGATAACCTCAGGCCTCGCGAACGAGGCCCGAGGTCAGGCTACCACCACGCGAGTAGTTCTAGAGCCGAAGTCACGCCTACGTCGCCCTCGTTGGGCACGTCAGCGCGGACTTCAGCGACAAGTCCGAAGTTCTCGGCGAGCGTGAACAGACCGGCGCCGGTGATGCTGGCGTTGGACGTTGTGAGGTCCACGCCGGCGACCGTCTCGGTGCTGGTCAGGTAGTCAAATCGCACCGTCGCCGACGTGGCGTCGGAGATGGCGTACGAGAACGTGGTCAACGCGCCGATGCTCATGAAGTCCTCGTGCATGCCGAGGTTGACCTCGCCGAGGAACGTGAGGTCGCCGAACGTGAGACCGGTGTCGATGTCGAAGATGGTGTGCGGGTTGCCGCCCGGGAGCGGGCCGCTGTCGGCGGTGAGGGCCACGTAGCCGGGGGCGAACGCGTACTCGAGCCGGGCGCCCATGGAGGCGGAGCGGGGCATTCCGGGGGTGTCCCAGCCGTTGGTGACCCACACCTGCGCCGAGATGGTGTCGCTGCGGTATCCGGTGAAGAGACCGGTCAGGTTGGTCGCGGTCGGGATCTGGCCGAAGCTGTACTGGTACAGGTCGACGGGGTCGACGCCTTCTGCGCCCCACGGCACGTTGGCCTTACCGGCGCGCAGGAAGAAGCCGTTCTCATGCTCCCAGTCGATGTAGCCCTGCTCGAACAGGTCGTCGGGGACGAACGAGGCCGACTGGGGGAACACTTCGAGGTCGGCGCGGATGGTGAGTCCGGAGCCGGCGACCGGCGTGGCCTCGATGTCGAGCTCGACCTGGTCGAGACCGAAGGTGACCTCATCGGCGTCGTCGGCGGCGACGATCGGGATGACGACGGAGGTGTCTACGAAGCCGGAGAAGGTGACGCTCGGGCCGTCCTCGGTACCCAGGGTTTGGGCGGCCAGAGGGGCCGCGAGGGCCGTGGTGAGCGTGAGCGATGAAGCGGTGACGAGCGTCTTAAGCGCGCGGCGGCTGGCTTTGGAGTTGTTCATGATGGTGTATCCGTAATTTTGCGTAAGTGGGGCGTCCGACCGCGCCGTCCGTGGGCTGGACGGCGCGGGTCAGTGGCGGCTCGCAGCGGTTGCTGCGGTGGCTCGCAGCGGTTGCTGCGGTGGCTCGCAGCGGTTGCTGCTTCGGTTTGCAGCGGTCGCTGCAGGGCGGGGCGTTTGGCGGGACTAGGGGAGTTCCGCCGGTTGGACTCGCTTAACCGATGGCGTCGTTTCCATCTTCGCCGGTGCGGATGCGGATGCATCGCTCGAGCGGTGTGACGAAGATTTTTCCGTCGCCGATTTCGCCGGTGCGGGCGCCCTCGATGATGGCCTCGATGGTGCGGTCAACGAACTCGTCGTTGACGGCGCACTCGATGCGGACCTTCTTGAGGAGGTTGATCTCGATGTCTGCGCCTCGGTACTGCTCGTGGTACCCGCCCTGTGAGCCAGCGCCGAGGGCGTTGGTCACGGAGAGTCGGGCGACGGCCTTGTCGGCGAGGGCGCGCTTCACTTGGGGAAGCCGTTCGGGCTGAATGTAAGCGATGATGAGTTTCATCTGTTTCTCCTGAAGTCGTGTTGACGTCGGAGCCAAGCGCCGCTCGGCTCCGTGTGTTGTCTAGTGCGTGGTGAAGATCTGGAAGCCAGCGTAGGCCTCTTGGCCGTGCTCAGCGATATCCAGACCCTGCATCTCTTCGTGCTCACCGACGCGGATTCCGAGCGTCTTCTTGAGGATGAAGAACAGGATGAACGACGAGGTGAAGCAAAGCGCGCCGGTGGCGAGGACGCCGATGATCTGCACGCCCACGCTCTTGTCGGTTCCGAAGATGCCGGTGGCGATGGTGCCCCAGATGCCGCACACGAGGTGGACGCTGACGGCGCCGACCGGGTCGTCGAGCTTGGCGCGGTCGAGACCGATGACGGAGAAGACGACGAGGACGCCGGCGACGGCGCCGATGATGACGGACTCCATGGGCGTGATGACGTCGGCGCCGGCGGTGATGCCGACCAGGCCGGCGAGCGCGCCGTTGAACAACATGGTGACGTCGGGCTTCTTCTGGACGATCCAGGTGGTGGCCATGGCACCCATGACACCGGCGCAGGCGCCGAGCGTGGTGGTGACGAACACGAGGGAGACGCTGGCCGGGTCGGCCGAGAGCACGGAGCCACCGTTGAATCCGAACCAACCGAACCAGAGGAGGAAGGCGCCGATGGCGGCGAGCGGCATGCTGTGGCCCATGATGGGGTACACGCGGCCGTTTACGTACTTACCAATACGCGGTCCGAGCACGATGATGCCCGCGAGCGCAGCCCAGCCACCGACCGAGTGAACGATCGTGGAGCCGGCGAAGTCGTGGAAGCCCTTCGCGGCCAACCAGCCGCCGCCCCAGTGCCACATGCCGACGATCGGGTAGATCACCGCGACGTAGACGGTGCTGAAGATGAGGAAGGAGTGCAGCTTGACGCGCTCAGCGACGGCGCCGGACACGATGGTGGCTGCGGTCGCCGCGAACATCGCCTGGAAGATGAAGTCAGTCCAGTACGTGTACGAGGGGTTGTATGCTGTGGTGAGCTGCTCGGCGGTGGCCGAGATACCGAAGCCCGCGAATCCGAAGAACCCGCCCGCGAAAGCCTCGCCGGGGTACATCAGGTTGAAACCGCAGATGGCGTACGTGAGCACGCCGATGGCTACGATGCCGATGTTCTTGAAGAGAATGTTTACCGTGTTCTTCGAGCGCGTGAGGCCTGTCTCAAGGCACGCGAAGCCAAGGTGCATCATGAAGACCAAGCAGGCCGCAACGAGCATCCACGTGTTGTGAATGATGAAGGCCAAGTTATCTGGTGTCAGTTCCATTTTTGCTTTTGCACTGGGGGGCGGGAAATCCGAGGCCGGACGCAGCCGTCGGTGATGTCCTCTAGTGCAGCAGCCGTGCCAACCTCGGATCTGTGGGTTTCGGTTTTCGCAAGTGTTCGATTTTAAAGGGGTTTGTGGTTTGCTCTCTGCGCTCTCACCCCAATGTCGGATCGAAGGTCATTCCTACATTTCCGTAGGTATGGCCCCTGTTCCTACGCAGGCGTAGGTTCCTGGAGCACGATGGCACGAACGATCGGCGCACGGGATCGGACGCGCGATCGGGCGCGCGATCGGGCGGGGGCTCGGCGCGCATCTTCCGCACGCTTTCGCGCGACCGAAGGCAGGCCTCCGTGGCCTCGTTTTGTCCCCCTGGACGTGTGACCGCGCGCTCGCATGGGCGCGGTCCGGCGGTGCTCTAGCGGTCGGACGCGCGCTGCTTAAAGCGGGTGGGCATCAGGCCGTGCTTCTTCACGCGGAGGCCCATGATGCGCTCGGTGATGCCGAGCTCACGGGCGGCCGCGGTCATGTTGCCTTTGTGGGACTTGAGGGCATCGAGGATCAGGGCGCGCTCAAGGTTGTCGATGCGGTTGATCAGCGTGCCCTGGCCGCGCGTGCCCGACGACTCCGCCGTTTGCAGGCTCGGCGGCAGGTGCGTGGCGTGGATGACGCCTTCACTCGACAGCAGCACGGCGCGCTCGATGCAGTTCTCGAGTTCGCGCACGTTGCCGGGCCAGTGGTAGGCGGTGAGCATATCGAGCGCCGACGTGGCGATGCGCCGCACGGACTTGCCGTGCGTGCCGCCGTACTTGGTCACGAAGTGGTCGGCGAGGGCGACCACGTCGGAGCCGCGATCGCGCAGCGGCGGCGTGTGGATCGGGAAGATGTTGAGGCGGTACAGCAGGTCCAAGCGGAAGCGGCCTTGCTCGACCATTTGGTCGAGGTTCTGGCTGGTCGCGGTGAGCACGCGGACGTCGACCTTGAGGGTCTTGGTGCCGCCGACGCGCTCCAGTTCGCGTTCTTGGAGGACGCGCAGCAGCTTCACCTGCGTCGCGGGCGTGAGCTCTCCGACCTCGTCCAAGAAGAGGGTGCCGCCGTCGGCGAGCTCGAAGCGGCCCTTGCGCAGCTGTGTGGCGCCGGTGAACGCGCCGCGCTCGTGGCCGAACAGCTCGCTCTCGACGATGTTCTCGGGCAGGGCGCCGCAGTTCACGCGGATGAACGGGGCGGTCGCGCGGCTGCTGTTATAGTGGATCGCGTGGGCGACCAGCTCCTTACCGGTGCCGCTCTCGCCGGTGATGAGCACGGTGGTGGGCGTGTCGGCCACCTGCTCGATCAGCGTGTAGACTTCCTGCATCGGCTTGGACTTGCCGACGATGTTCTCGGGCTTGAACTTGGTCTCGAGGGAGCGCTGAAGCCGCGCGTTCTCGTCGCGCAGGCGCTTGTGCGCGTTCTGCGCTTGGCGGCGCAGCTCCACGCCTTGCGAGACCAACGTGCCCACGATCTGCAGCACGCGGGCCACGTCTTCGAGGTTGGTCGCCGAGTCGTGCGCGCGGTCTACGCTGAGGGCGCCTACCACCTCGCGGCCGACGACCAGGGGCACGCACACAAAGGAGACGTCGCTGGTGGTCAGGCGCTTGCGGGCGCCCGTGCGGTTCAGGAACTCTTCGTTCTCCGACAGCCGCGGCACGATGACCACCTGGCCGGTCTCGACGACGCGGCCGGTGACACCCTCGCCGAGCTTGTAGCGCCCGCGAAACTGCTGACTCTCCGACAGGCCGTAAGCCGCCTCGATGAACAGCTCGTGCGTCTCGCTGTCCAGGAGGGTGATGGTGGCGCGCATCATCGACGAGCGGTCCACGAGCAACTTGAGGGCTTCTTCGACGCCGACCTGCGGGTCCGACGTCGCGTTCAGGACGGCCGCGACCTCGTGCAGCAGCGCGAGCTCGATCTCCGGTGCGTGGTTGGCGGTTTGATTACTCATAACGATCCAGGATAACGCAATCCTACCAAAATGTAGGCCGGCGCATTTCAGGTGTATGCCTAGGCCGCAGCAAACGCACGCCGCGGTGAGCCCGCCTTATCGCGATTCCTACAATTTCGAAACCATCGCGCATGCGGTCTCGAGGCCAACACCGCTGGAATCTCGTGCCGTGGGGATGACAACCCACCGGACGCGCGCTATCTGCGCTGCCACCCGCCCACCCCCACATCCCCATGCAGCACACCCTCGTTCACCAACTCGCCACCTGGGCTCAGACGACCCCGGACGCTCCAGCGCTCTTCCACCGGGTGAGCCCAGACACCTGGGAGCACCGGACCTGGAAGCGGTATTGGCAAGAAGCGCGCGATGTCGCGAAGGGGCTCATGACGCTCGGTCACCAGCCCGGCGATTGCGTGGCTGTGTCCGGTGAGAACCGCCCCGAATGGGTGCTCACCGAGCTCGGCGTGATGACGGCCGCTGGAATCCCGGCGCCGATTTACACCACGAACACGCCGGCGCAGATGGGGTACATCGTGACCAACGCCGCCGCGCGCATCGTGGTGTGCGACGGCCGCGAGCAGTTCGACAAGTACCAGCAGGCGACCGCGGATGGGCATATGACCACCGAGTGGTACGTGACCATGGACGACATCGGCGTGGAGCGCGACGATGTGCTCACGTACGCGGAGTTGATCGCGCGTGGTCAGGCCGCGCCGGACGCCCCGCTGGACGCGCGCGTGGACGCGTTGAACGAGGATGACACTGCGTTGTTGATCTATACGTCGGGCACGACCGGTACGCCGAAGGGGGTCATGCTGCACCACGGCGCCATGGTCTCGGTGGCGGATTCGCTGCTGCAGCGGCTGAAGGTGTTCGCGGACACTGGCGCCACGTACCGCACGGTGTCGTACCTGCCGCTGTGCCACGGCGCCGAGCAGCTGCTCACCACGCTGGGGCACCTGAAGACGGGTGGCGAGGTCTACTTCTGCAACGATATGAAGCAGATCAAGGACTACCTGGTCGCGGTGCGGCCGAGCATCTTTCTGGGGGTGCCGCGTGTGTGGGAGAAGTTCGAAGCTGCGCTCGCCGCCAACTTTGCGCAGGCGACGGGCCTGAAGGCCAAGCTGCTTTCGTGGGCGCGTCGGGTGGAGTTGGCGGCGGTGGACTCGCAGGTCCGCACGGGCAAGCCGGTGCAGTCTGTGCGCCGTACGCTGGCCAACCGGCTGGTGCTGCACAAGGTCCGCGCCGCCGTCGGCTTCGACAATATGGTGTTCGCGGTCACCGGATCGGCGCCCATCTCGACTGGGACGCTGGAGTTCTTCGCGTCGCTCGGCGTGCCGGTCTACGAGGCCTACGGCCTGAGCGAGACCACGGGCGTCTGCACGATCGGCGAGCCCGGCCAGCCGCGGTTCGGCAAGGTCGGTCGCGCGCTCGACGGGGTTGAGCTGCGCATCGCCGAAGATGGCGAAGTGCTCACGCGCGGCCGTACGATGACGCGTGGGTACTTCCACATGCCGGAGGAGACGGAGCAGTTGTTCGACGCCGATGGGTGGCTGCGGACCGGCGACGTGGGCGAGCTGGACGCGGAGGGCAACCTGTCGATTACGGGGCGCAAGAAGGAGCTCATCATCACCGCTGGCGGCAAGAACGTGGCGCCGGTGGAGTTGGAGGCGTACCTGCAGCAGATTCTGGGCGTCGCGCAGGCGGTGGTCGTCGGCGATCGCCAGCCGTACTTGTGTGCGCTGATCACGATCGACGTGGAGGCGCTGCCCGAGCTGGTGGCCAAGTTTGGCGGCGCAGCGACGGTCGAGGCCATGGCGGACAACGCCGCGTTCCGCGCGCACGTCGAGGCCGAGGTGGAGACCCGGTGCAACGCAAAGGTCGCACGGTACCAGACGATCAAGAAGGTCGCGCTGTTGCCCGAGGAGTTCTCGGTGGAAGGCGGCGAGCTGACGGCGACGATGAAGATTCGCCGCAACGAGATTGTGCGGAAGTACGCGGACCGAATCGCCGCGTTCTACACGAGCTAGGTCTCGTCGCCGGTGGGCTCGGGCGGCACGTAGTTGGGGTCGACGCGCAGCGGGCGGCGCACGCTGGACTCGCCTTGGTCGGGCGCCCAGTCCACGGACAGGTGCTCGTCGAAGTAGCCGTCCATGCGGAGGACCAGGTCGACGCCTTGTCGGTAGTCGCGGCGGACGGGGCCCACCTGCATCGGCGTCACGCCGACCACTTCGCCGTCGTGAATGACCTCGGCGCCTTGCGGGTCCGAGTCGACGCGGATGCGGTGCTCGGCGGGCTCCAGTTGAAACTGCATTTGGCCGGGCGGCACTGCGGGGTCGAGCGTCTGCGGTGCGGCCGGGTCGAAGCCTGCCATACGCACGGTCACGGAGGCGGTTGCGGCTGGGATTGAGCGCAGCGGCGCGGGCGTGATGAGGCCGGTGTCTTGACCGTCGACGACGATGGCGGCGCCTTGCGGCCGCGACGTGACGAAGACGGAGACTTGGGGCGCGGTGGTAGCTCCGGCGATCGCGGCCTGTTGGTCAACGAACCACTTGCCGCCGAACGCGAGTCCGGCGAGCAGGGCGATGCCGAACACGACGCCGATGATGGAGCCCCAGGAGCGGGGCGGTCGGGTCAGCGCGTCGGCCTCGGCGACGGCGAGCACTTGGTCGCCGTAGTCGATGCTGTCGTCGTAGACGAGGTTCGGGTCGATCTCGATGCCTTCGCGCTCGGGAACGTCCGTGGGGATGACGATGTTGAGTTCGTCGTCCTCGGCGGGCGCTGCGGCGGCGCTGGCTTTGGGCGGCGCGCTCACGACGCTGGGCTTGGCCTGCGCAGCGGGCGCGTCGAGCTCGGGCGGCGTGCGCGAGGCGAAGACCTCGGGGACGTCTGGAGCGGGCGTGCGCACGGGCTCGTCGGCCGACTTGGGGGCGGTGCGCGCGGCGGCCGTCGACTGCGGGACGGGGATGATCGGCACCGTGGGCATGGGGGGCGGCGTGCGCACCTTGCGCGGTCGGCCGGTCATGCTGGGGCGTCGTTGCGTGGCGGGCGTGCGCACGGTGGCGCGCGCGTGTGCGCGGTCGAGCACCGAGGGGTGGGCGCCGGTGGCCATGCGGGCGACGTCGAGTTCGCCGAGCCCGGGGACGTCGGGGTTCTCGAGCAGCGGCGTGATGTCGTCTTTGGTGGTCGAGATTGTGGCGTCGGTCTCGATGCTCTCGTGGATGAGCGAGTCGGCGTCGTACGGGCGGAAGTGCTTGCGGTGCAGCGTCTCCCACTCGCTTCCGGGAAGCAGCCCGTAGGTGGTCGCGGGCAGCAGGCGGTTGAGATACGTCTTGAGGCGGTGCCGTCCGAAGCCTGGGGAGTTGCGTCGCAGCCACGCCGCGAGGCCGCTGCGCAGCTCGGTGGCGTCGGCGAAGCGCTTCTCGGGGTCGCTGGACAACGCTTGGTCGACCAAGACCGCGATGTCCTCGGGCACGGCGCCGTCGATGTCGCGGATGGCGGGCACATAGCCGCGCCGGGCCTTCTCATCGAGCTCGTCGCCCGTGGCGTCCTCGTAGATGTGTTGGCCGGTGAACAGCAGGTAGGCGAGGGCGCCGATCGAGAAGATGTCGGCGCGCTGGTCGAACGCCTCGCCGCGCAGGACTTCTGGGGCCACGAAGTGCTGGTCGAGCACGTCGGTGAGCGGCTTCTCGGCGGCGGTCAGCGCGCGTCCGAGGCCGAAGTCCACGACCTTCACGAGGCCGGACTTGGACATGAGCACGGTGCGCGGGGTCACGCGGGAGTGCGTGATGCCGAGCAGCTTTCCGCGCTCATCGCGGCGACCGTGGGCGTACGCTAGGCCGGCGCACGCTTCGGCGCAGATGAACGCCGCCACCTCGGTGGTCACCGCCTTTTGCCCGGAGTCGACAGCCGCTTGCAGCAGGCCCAACGGCACGCCGTCCACGAACTCGAGCGCCACGTAGCTCGGGCCTTCCGGCGCACGGCCGAAATCGAACGTCTGCGCCACGTTCACGTGGTTGAGCCGCACCGCCATGCGCATCTCATCGAGCAGCTTGGCCGCGAAGGCTTCGTCGCTGGTCAGCTCAGGGCGCAACACCTTGAGCGCGAGAATGTGCTCTTGGTCCTTTTTGCCCTCAAAGCGCGCAGCGAAGCTGACCGAGTCGGTGCCGGCTGCGATGGCGCGAAGGATGGTATAAGGCCCGAAGGCCGCGAGTGCTTCCATGGCGGGATCCGGCGGTCTGGGGTGCGCCCGTGAGGTAGCATATGCGCGCACAAACCGGTAGCGGGTCGTCGCGGGCCTCGTCGGATTTCTGGCGTACCCAACCCCTCGTGTTCTGGCGCGCGAATCGCACGTCGCACGCGCACCGCGCGATGCTACAATCGACGTGAACGACCACCGCGCGAGCGGGGGCCATAGTCACACACCATCACCGCACAGCAGCTCCTGTTCATGTCCCAACGCGTTTTCGTAATCTACACCGGCGGCACCATCGGAATGCAGCCGTCCGGGGGCCCCGGAACGCCGCTGCAGCCGGTCCCCAACTACCTGAGCAACGCCATCCGCGGGCTGTCGGAGCTCGACCCTGCGCGCACGCCGAACGCGCCAGAAGTCGAAGTGCTCGAGTACGATGAGTTGATCGATAGCTCCGACATGCGCCCCGAGATCTGGGTGCAGATCGCCCGAGACATCGAGACCCGCTATGCCGAGTTCGACGGATTCGTGGTGGTCCACGGTACGGACACGATGGCGTACACCAGCTCGGCGCTCAGCTTCCTCGTGGAGGCGACGACCAAGCCCATCGTCGTCACCGGCGCGCAGCTCCCGTTCGGGGTGCCGCGCTCCGACGCCCGCAACAACTTAGTCACGGCCATCCATGTGGCCGCGTCGATGCCGCCCGCGATGGCGCAGGTGTGCGTGGTGTTCGGCTCTAAGGTGCTGCGAGGAAACCGCGTGACCAAGGTGTCCGCGTCGGCGTTCGACGCGTTCGATTCGCCGCGATTTCCGCCCTTGGCCAACGTGGGGATCACGGTGGAGTGGGACCGACGATTGGGGCTAGAGCACACGCTGGATGCGGTGCGGTTCTTCGACAAGATTCCGCCGAACGACGCCGTCGCGGTGTTGCGCATCTTCCCGGGATTTCAAGGCGGAATCATCCGCGCGCTACTGCAAAATGAGCACCTGCGGGCGATCGTGCTCGAGGGTTACGGATCGGGGAACGGTCCGAGCGCGGACGCGGACTTTTTGGGGTCTATCTCCGAGGCCCGTGCCAGCGGCGTGGTGGTCGCGGTTGTGGCCCAGCCCGCGCACGCCCGCGTTCGGCTCGAGAACTATGCGGCCGGGCACGGTCTGGTGCAGGCCGGTGCCGTGGGGTTGGCCGAGATGACCACCGAGGCGGCGCTCACCAAGCTGTACTTCCTGCTGGCTACGTTCGATGACCCGGACGAGATCGAGCGCCGGATTGTGAGTCCCATCGCGGGCGAGATGGACGCGGAGTGGGTGGACGGGGTGTCCGGCTAGCTAGCGATGCGTCGAGCGGCCTTTCGCAGAAGGGCGCCGCGGCGGTGCTTCGCCCGTGTCCGCGCGGCGCCCCATCGCTTGAGATCTTCGCTGGCCACCTCGGGAACCGCGGACTAGGCTCCCTGTCCCGCTTCGGCGGCATGAGTCAACGGATGCGTCTCGTCGCGTCCCTGCCCCCGCGTCTATGACCAACTTTTTGCTCCTCTCGCGCCAGACCCCGGCCGCGTCGTGAGCCGCCAAAACCTACTGCTCGCCGTCGTCACCGGCCTCTCGTTGCTCGCGGTCACCGCCGCGGCGAACCTGCAGGTGCCGCTGTACCCAGAGTACGCCCATAACGCGGGTGCCGGCGCGGGTATGACCGCCGTCGTGTTCGCCGCCTATGTCGCTGGCCTACTGCCTGTGCTCATCGGGCTTGGCGGCCTGTCCGACCGGGTAGGGCGCTTGCCCGTCGTGGTCGCCAGCCTGGTCGCCGGCGCAATCGCGACCGGGATGGTTTGGGCGGTCCCGACGCTTGGGTCGTTGCTCATCGCGCGGCTGTTTCAGGGGGTCTCCGTCGGCTTTGGGCTCGTCGCTGGCACGGCGTTCCTCACCGAGCTGCTGGGCGAATCGCTGGGTGCAGCGCGCGCCGCCACGGTCACCGCCGCGACCACCTCGATGGGGTTTGGCAGCGGCGCGCTCATCACGTCGGGCTTCCTGCTCATTCAGCCGGCGTCGAGCCCGCTGAGCTACCCGCTCGGCGTATTCTTCTTGGCTGTCTGTGCGGTCGCGCTCGTGGTTCTGCGCGGAGGCCAGCCCTCGCGCCCGGAGCCTGCGAACGGCGGCTCGGCGACCCAAGGCCGCCTGTTCTTGCTGCCGGCGTTCCCCAAAGGATCGGCGCTGCCGATTTGGGCGATCGCGGTCGCCTGGGCGGCCTCGGGCTTGGTGATCGCGATCGTGCCCACGCAGCTGGCCGAGTTTGGCTTGGCCGCGTGGTCCGGGCCGATTCTGTTCGCGGTCAACGGAACGGGTGTGCTGGTGCTGCCCTTGGTGCGCCGCCTCACGTGGATGGCCTCCCTTCGGGTCGGATTCGTGCTGTTGCCGGTGGGCTTCGGCATGCTGGTCATCGGCGCATGGCTGGGCTGGCTTCCGCTGGTGCTCGTCGGCGCGATGATCGCGGGCGCCGCGGGCTATGGCTACACCTACTTGGGCGGCCTGCAGCGCGTGTCTGAGTTGGGCGGCGTCGACCGCGCCCGCGCCGTCTCCGGCTACTTCTTCTGGGCCTACGTCGGCTTCGGAGTGCCCTCCATCGTGGTGGGCTACCTGGCCGATGCGATCGGTCTGCCACTGGCGCTGGGCCTGTTCGGCGGCCTGATCGTGGTCACGAGCATCGCGTTGATGGCGGCGAGCTATCGCGGAGCGGCACGCGCGGCGTGAGCGCTGATGCGTGCTCGCCCGCCGCGGGTGGTTAGGCTCTGCGTATGCAACTCCCCAACTCCGCCGCGCCTGGGCGCAACCACGGGCCCGCGCTCGCGGGCATCGTTCTCGCCACCACCCTGGTTATCGAAGTGCTGCTGGGGGACCAGCTCGAACCCCGCACGTTGACGGACGGCGGGCTCGGAATGTGGTGGTCCCACTGCGTCCTGTGGCCGGTCGGCTACTCTCTGTCGGGCGTTCTGATGTTCTGCGGCTGGGGCTCGAACCTGACGCACGCGGACGAGCCCGATTGGCGCAGCACCGCGTGGACGTCGGGCTGGCTGTTGGCGGCGATGTTTGGCGGCATCGTGGCGGTGCTCGCATACTTGGGCGTATGGGCGGACGCTCGCCCGGTTCGCGTTGGAGCGTCGTACCTCGGGTTCATGGCCAGCACGCACCTGCCGTCGCCGGGGCTGTCGTGGTGGGCTTGGGCGCTCATGGAGTCGGTACCGAGAGGGCTGACGCAGCTGCTCGTGGCGTCTGTCGTGCTGCGCCGCATGTGGCCAGAAGCGCGCTCGTAATTCGCCCCACATGTCCTTACAGTCGAGGGGCCAACCGCTCGTCGCGTCGTCATGTTGTCACGCCGTTGCGGCCGGTTGCTTGAAGCCCCCGAGAGTTCATGAAGACCATCGCCAAGACGCTCGTCATCGCCGCAGCCGTTCTCATCGCTGCGTGGTTCGCGTTCGGAGATCTGCTCGCGCCGCCGCAAGTCGAGACCTGCGCGGTCGTGCAAGGCGACGCGGTGTCGGCGGTTTACGGCAGCGGGACCGCAGAGCCGGTGCGCACGCTCACGATCCGGGCGCCCGCGTCGGGCACCTGGACCGGCGTGACCGCAAACGAGGGTGACCGCGTGGAGGTGGAGCAGGTGCTCGGCCAGGTGCGCGTCCCCGGTCTCACGCAGGACCTGGCGCGGGCTCAGGTCGACCTTGACGCGGCGGAGGAGCGGGAGTCCGTCACGCCGGGTGTTCGCGCCTTGCGGGCAGAGTCGGCGGCGGTCGCGGCGCGGATCGAGCTCGCGCAGTTGGAGCTCGACCGCAGCAGCGCGCTGGTGGAGCGCGGCATTGGAGACGCGCGCTCTGTGGACCGGCTGCGGACGGAACTCGCGGGACTACAGGCCAACGCAAGCGCCTTGCGGGCCCAGCGTCGCGACGCCGAGCAAGGGACGGATGAGGACACCGAGCGTCAGCGGATTTTGGTGCAGCGGGCCCGCGAGATGATCGAGAACACCTCTGTTCGGGCGCCGTTCGCGGGCCACGTGTTGGAGCGCTTCGCCGAGCCATCGGAGTGGGTCCAGCAGGGCACGCCGCTGATGCGGTTAGGCGACCTCACCGCGCTGCACGTTGAAGCGGAGATCGACGAGAGCGATGTTGATTCGGTGGCCGTGGGGAGTGCGGCGGTGCTGTCGTTCTTCTCGGTCGAAGGAGAGCGGTTCGATGCCGTGGTGACAGAGATCTCGACCGATGCGGACCGCACGCGCGGGACGTTTGCCGTGGAGCTCGCGCTGTCGGAGCCTGTCGAAGGGCTGCGGCCCGGGCAGTCCGCTGAGGTGAACATCGTGACCGCGCGCGTGGAGGACGTGCCGCTGGTGCCGAACGCCGCGCTCGACGCCGACCGCGTGTGGCAGATCCGCGACGGGCGGTTGGAAGAAGTGCGCCCGGAGTGGGGCGTCCGCGGCACCACGCACACGGAGGTGCGCGGCGGGCTGGATGCGGGCGCGTTGCTGGTCTTGCGGCCGGCTGCGGACCTGCGCGCGGGCATGCGCGTGCGCGCTTCGGAGCCTCGATGAGTGGCGTCCGCGTCGCGGTCTTTCTGGCCGTCCGGCAGCTGCTCGACCGCTGGCGTTTGAACATGACCGCCGTCGGCGGCATCGCGCTCGGCGTGCTCGTGTTCATCTGCATGAGCGGCGTCATGAACGGCTTCCAGCAGGAGTTCATGTCGCAGATTCTGCGCGTGGCGCCGCACGCTCGGGTGCTGGCGGAGTCGGCGGAAGATGCGCGGCCGCTCATCGAAGCGGAGGGCGATCAGGCCATCGCGGTCCACGTTCGCAACGCGCGCTCGTCCAACCGCGAGGTGCGCATCGCCTCGCCCGGTGACCTGGCGCTGCGGCTACAAGAGCACCCCAGCGTGGTGGCGGCGTGTCCCGGCATCGAGGGGCGCACCATGGCGGCGTCCGCGGCCGAAGACGCCGGCGCGTTGTTGCTCGGCATCGATCCGCAGCACCAGGACGCCTGCACGCCGCTGTCGTCGTTCGTGGTCGCCGGCGACTGGGCCTCGCTCGAGATGGGGCGCAGCTATTGCGCGCTCGGCGTTGGGCTGGCGGACACGCTGGGCGTCACGGTCGGCGACCGCATCCGGCTCGCGACCGCGCAGGGTGGGTCCGAGACGCTCATCATCGGCGCGCTGGTCGACACCGACGTGCCCGCGCTCGACAGCGTGCGCGTGTATGCGCCGCTGCGGACCGCGCAGGGCATCCTCGGTCGCGTCGACGTGGTGAGTCACATCGACATCCGGCTGCTCGAGCCGCTCAAGGCGGAGGCGGTGATGCCGCAGCTCGCCGGACTGACAGAGTATAAGGTGGAGAGTTGGCGCGAAGCGAACGAGAACATGCTGTCGCTTTTTGACCTGCAAAACGGCATCGTCGGGCTGGTCATCTTCGCGATTCTGCTGGTCGCCGGCTTCGGCATCCTCGCGATTCAGATCATGCTGGTGCTGCAAAAGCGCCGCGACATCGCCATCCTGCGGGCGGTGGGGCTGCGTCGGGCGGACATCGTGCTGTGCTTTCTGTTGCAGGGGCTGCTCGTCGCGGTGGCCGGCGCGATCCTCGGGGACGTGGGTGGCGCGTTCGCGGTCGACTTCCTGCGCACGCTGCCGGTGCAGTCGGGAGGCAGCATCGTCGAGGCGTCGGGCTTCCTCGTGTACGAGGCGCCGGAGTACTACGTGTGGGGTCTCGTGTTTGGCTCCCTCGTGGGGAGCGTCGCAGGGCTGGTGCCGGCGCTGCAGGCGGCCAGCGTGGAGCCGGTCGACGTGCTTCGGGGGCAGATCGCATGACAACACCGGCCATCGAACTCAAGGGCGTGTCCAAGGTGCTCGGCGACGAGGTCAAACACACCGTCAGTCACGACATGAACCTGCGCATAGAGCGCGGCGACTTTGTGGCGCTCACCGGCACGAGCGGCTCGGGCAAGAGCACGTTGCTGTACCTATTGGGCGCGCTCGACCTGCCGACGACGGGGACCGTGCATGTGATGGACGCGAACGTGGCGGAGATCAGCGACAACGCGCGCTCCGACCTGCGCGGCCGCTCGCTGGGCTTTGTGTTTCAGTTTCATTTCTTGCTCGGCGAACTGAGCGCGTCGGAGAACGTGGCGCTGCCCATGTTGCGCGCCGGAGTGGCACGAGGCGAGGCGATGCGCATCGCGCGGGAGACGCTCACGATGCTCGACGTGGGTGAGCTGGTGGACCGGCGTCCTTCGCGCATGTCCGGTGGACAGCAGCAGCGGGTGGCGATCGCGCGGGCGGTCGCGCATGGACCGGCAATCTTGCTGGCCGACGAGCCGACCGGCAGCTTGGACTCCGAGAACTCCGCCCGCGTGATGGCGCTGCTCGAGGGCCTCAATCGCGACCAGCAGCTGACGATCATTCTGGTGACGCACGATGAGGAGATCGCGGCGCGCGCGCACCGGCACGTCATCCTGCGCGATGGCCGGGTGGTGTCGGACACACGCTCGGAGGCGATTCGCTGACGGTGGTTCGCTGCGGAGGACGGGCGCGGGCTCTGGCGTCCGGCGCAGCTTGTCGCCCCTTTCCCTCAGTCTTGACACTGCCGCGCGTGACTGAGATACCGCCCGCGTTTGTGCGCTGGATTCCGAGTTAACGGAGTCCGCGAGCTGGATTCCGCTAAGAGGCAGATGTTCGTTAAGACCCGGCTAATGACGCCTGGGCCGACCCCCACTGCAGAGTCCACGCGCTTAGCGATGGCCGCCGCGCAGCCGCACCACCGGTCGGCCGCGTTCTCGGACATCGCTCAGGCGGCACTCGCAGGGGCAAGGTGGCTCTGGGATACCGATGATGATGTGCTCTTCATGGCCGGCTCCGGCACGGTGGGCATGGAGGCGGCGATGCGTTCAGCGCTCGCGCCCGGCGACCGCGTGGTCGCTGTCAGCGGCGGCAAGTTCGCGGAGCGTTGGATTAAGATCGCGCGGCTGATCGGCTGCGACGTCACCGTCTTTGACGTGGCGTGGGGCGAGGGCGCGAGCCCGGACGCCTTCGAAGCGGCGCTCGCCGGCGCTGAGCCCTATGCGGCGATGGTCGGCGTGGCCTCCGAGACCTCCACGGGCGTGTTGCACCCGGTCGCAGAGCTCGGCGCTCGCTTCCGCGCGCACTCGCCGAATGGCCTGGTACTGGTGGACGGCATCACCGCCGTCGGTTGTGCGGACCTGTCCATGCGCCGCGACGGGTTCGACGTGCTGACCAGCGGCTCCCAGAAGTCGTTTGGCCTGCCGCCCGGCTTGGCCATGGTGGGCGTGAGCGCCCGCGCGTGGGACCGCATCGCCGAGGTCGACGCCCCGAACTTTTACTTGGACCTGCGCCGCGAGCGGAAGCAAACCGCCACCGGCGAGTCCGCCTTCACCTCGCCGATCTCGCTCATCGTGGGCATGGCGGAGGTGATGGAGCGCTGGCAGTCGATCGGCCGCGAGGCGCTGTTCGCGCACGCTTCGACGCTGTCGGCTGGCACCCTCGCGGGCGTCCGCGCCATGGGCCTGACGCCCTACGCGCAGGGCACGCCGAGCCCGGCGCTGACCTCGATAACGATGCCGTCTTCGGTCGACATCTCGGCGCTGCGAAAGCGCCTTAAGGGCCAGTACGCTACCGATGTGGCGGGCGGCCAGGATAGCCTGAAAGGCAAAGTCATTCGCATTGGTCATCTAGGCGCCGTCGATGCGTTCGACGTCGTCGCCACGCTGTCTGCCATTGAGCTGGCGTTGGCTGACCAAGGATGGTCCGGTACCCTCGGCGAGGGTCCCGCGGCCGCGCTCCGAGAGATGGCACCGGCACTTCGCGCCGCGACCCACACGAACCACATCAACCCGTAGGACCAAAACATGTCAGGTACCGTCGTCATTGGCGCCCAGTGGGGCGACGAAGGCAAAGGAAAAATCGTCGACCTTTTCACCCAAGAAGCCGACCTCGTGGTGCGCTTTCAGGGCGGCAACAACGCCGGCCACACCCTCGTGGTCGACTCGGGCGACGGACCGAAGAAGACGGTGCTGCACCTGATCCCGTCGGGCATCCTGTACCCCGATAAGGTGAACGTCATCGCGCCCGGCGTGACCGTCGACGTGGCCGTGCTGTTCGGTGAGCTCGAAGGCCTCGCCGCCGCCGGACGCACCGTCGAGCCCGGTCAGCTCCGCATCAGCCGCGATGCGCACGTGACCATGCCGTACCACTGCGCGCTCGACCTCGCCCGCGAGGCGTCCCGCAGCGAAGACAAGATCGGCACCACCGGTCGCGGAATTGGCCCGTCCTACGAAGATCGTGCGTCCCGCCGCGGTGTCCGCGTCCGCGACCTGCTCGACGAGACCCGCCTGCGCACCTCGCTGCGCTACGTGGTCGCCGAGAAGAACGCGCTCCTCAAGTCGTACGGCGCTGAGCCGGTCGACCTTGAGAGCATGGTCGTGGAGCTGCTCGCGCTCGGCCAACGCATCGCGCCGTACGTGACCGACACGACCGCGCTCATCCACGAGCGCCGTCAGGCCGACGACCGTATTCTGTACGAAGGCGCCCAGGGCACGTTGCTCGACGTGGGCCACGGCACGTACCCGTTTGTGACCTCGTCCAACACCGTCACCGGCGGTGTGTGCGTGGGCGCCGGCGTGCCGCCGAACGCGATTCACCGCGTGGTGGGCGTGGCCAAGGCCTACGTGACCCGCGTGGGCGCTGGACCGTTCCCGACCGAGCTTCACGGCGAGGTGGGCGAGGCGCTCCGGAAGGCTGGACACGAGTTCGGCTCGACCACGGGCCGCCCGCGCCGCTGCGGTTGGTTCGACGCCGTCGTCATGCGCGCCGCGCACCGCCTCAACGGCTTCACGGGCCTCGCGGTCACCAAGCTCGACGTGCTCTCCGGGCTCGACGAGCTCAAGATCTGCATCGCGTACGACACGCCGGAAGGCCGCGTCGAGATCGCCGACTTGGACGCCGGCGCGCTCGCGGATGCGACGCCCGTGTACGAGTCGCACCCGGGCTGGAAAGAGGACATCACCGGTGCCCGGACGCTCGAGGAGCTGCCGGCCAACGCACAGGCGTACCTCAACCGTTTGGCCGAGGTGTGTGGCGTCCCGCTCGCGCTCGTTTCCGTGGGGCCTGCGCGCCGCGCGACGATGGTGCTCGCGCCCCCGTTCGGTTGATCGGTGGCCGTTGACGTCCACGAGCACGTAGCCGCGCTGCTGCTCCCGGTTCAACCCGGGGGAGAGGTACTGCCCGGCGTTGTGTTCGAGGGCGTCTCCACCGAGCTCGGCGTGCGCTTGCGCATGGCCGTCGGCGACACCCGCTGGTGGGTCGATATCGGCGCCGTGGACCGCGTGCGTCGCTGGGCTGCCCGCACCGACCGGCTCGCGCTCGGATACCGCACCGAAGGCGGCCGCGCGGGGCATGACCAGTCTCTGGGACTGCGCATGTGCCAGGCGGTCGCGACGTTGATCCTGGCCAACGAAGCCGCCGTGCTCACGCGCTTGGAGGCGGCTATCGCCGCGGACTGCGACCCCGTTCAGCGCGTGCGGCACATCGAGGCCACGCAGGCGCTGGACGACTCGGGCTTGGCCGGCGCGCGCTACTACACGATCAACCCCTATGTGGGTTGCGTGATCGGCTGCCGGTTCTGCTACGCGCAGTCACCGATCGGGGCCACCCGCGCGTTGATGGGCTTGGCCGATCACACGTGGGGCAGCTTCGTCGACGTGCGGACCAACCTGCCGGAGCTGCTGCGCAAGGAGCTGGCCGAGCGGGAGCCGATGGCGATCAAGTTCTGCCCGATCGTCGGTGATTCGTATCAGCCGGCCGAGAAGAAGGAGCGGGTCACGCGCGGCTGCCTTGAAGCGATCGCCGACGCGGACCCGCGCTGGACGCCACTGATTCTGACGCGGTCCACGTTGATTCTCCGCGACTTGGACGTGCTGGCGCGCATCGAGAACGCGTGGGCTGGGGTGTCTTTGCCCACGGCGGATGACACGGTCCGGAAGCACTTTGAGCCGCGGGCGGCCAGCGTCAGCGAGCGGCTGGATGTGCTGACGCAGCTGCGCGGCGCTGGCGTATCCACGCTCGCGGTGGTGCAGCCGATGATGGCCGGTGACCCCGAGGCCTTGGCCGACGCGCTGGTCGGTCGGGCCAACGCGGTGGTGCTCGATGTGCTCGCCGAGGAGGAGGGCGCGACGGGCGATTTCGACGACGCGCGGTTCGCGGAGACGCGGACGGAGCAGTGGCAACGGGAGCGCGCGCTGCACATGCGCGAGCTGCTGCGCGACCGCGGCATCGACGTGTGGCGCTTGGAGCTGCCGCCGGAGTTTTGCACGCCCGAGATGCTCGTCCCGCGATAGTCGCGTAGCGCGCGCATCTGCCTGCTGACGGGGGGGCGAAGATCCACTATCGTGCCGGCATGAATAACGTACGGACATGGTTGCGGGTCGCGTCCCTGGCGGGCGCGTTGGCGGTTGGAAGTGGTGCGACGGCTCAGGAGATTGAGCCCGTCGACGCGTTCATCGACGCGGGTGAGGCCGCCGCCGCTGCCGGAGATTGGGCGGCCGCGCGCACCGCGTTCGAGCAGGCGATCGCCATTCAGGAGTCGCCGGCGGGTTGGTATCAGCTGGCCGTGGCCCGCGCTCTGAGCGGCGATGCGGTCGGCGCCGCGGCTGCGTTTCGACGCGTGCAGGAGATCGACCCGGGGTTTCCGGAGATCGATGAGCGCGTTGCCCACGCCGACGCCCGCGTGGCGTACGAGGCCGAGCAAGCGGTGGACCGCGTGGGGTTCGACAGCGATCCGGCGGTTCGGCTTGAGGCCCGCGAGGGCGCGCTGCAGCGCGACGATCTTGTGTACGCATCCCGCGCTGCGGTCGGGCTTGAGCCTGGCGCCGGACCGGTCGCCGACGCGATGGAGCTTCGCGCGCATGGCGCGGTGGGCGACGCGGCGGTGATGGCGGTGCACGCGGTGGGGCAAGACCCGACGAACACCGCGCTGTATTTGCAGGCCGCGGATGCGCTGCGGTTGGCTGGCGATCCGGCAACCGCGCGTTACTATCTGGGCCTGTTCGTGGATCGCGGCGGCGACCCGGTGCTGGCCGCGCCGGTACGTCGGGCCATCGATGCGATCGACGCGCCCGGTAGATAGCCTTCGTCGTTCGCGTTCCCGCGTTCGGCCCCCTGTTGAAGAGAACTGACGATGAACGACCCGCATGACGACAACATCGACGACGACGGATCGCGCCTGCGCGACCGGCTGGAGAGTCTGCTGCCGAACGTGATCCGGCGCACGGTTTCGACCGGCGTGGGGGCCAAGCAGTACACCGAAGATGTGATCCGCGGCGCGCTGCAGGACGTGAAGCTCCCGCGCGAGGCGGTGAATCATCTGATCGACGTCGCAGACAACACCAAGAAAGAGGTGGTGCGCGTGGCTGCGCGGGAGTTCCGGGAGTTCTTGGAGTCCGCGAAGTTCAACGAAGAGCTGGCCAAGATCCTGACGCAGCTGTCGTTTGAGATCAAAACCGAGATTCGGTTTATCCCCAATGACCAAGCGCTCAAGCCGATGGTCACGACGCAGACCCGCATGAAGACGGACGGCGGCGCTTCGGTCGACGCCAGCGAAGAGACCAACGCGTCGATCAACGAGGCCGTCCGCTCCAACGCGACCGAGCTCGTCGAGATGATGCTCGGCAAGGTGCTCCGCAGTGGCTTGAAGGACACCGGGGAGCACGCCGCGGCGGAGAAGGATCGTCGCGGTGCGGCGGTAGAGAAGCGGGGCGAGGAGAAGAAGGCTGCCGAAAAGAAGGCGTCCGAGAAGGCCGCTGCGGACAGCGCCAGCCGACGTGAGAAGGCGACCGCCGAGAAGGCCGCCGCTGAACAGCGCGCCGCCGACAAGATCGCTGCCGACCGAGCGGCGACTCAGAAGGCGTCCGAGAAGGCCGCCGCGGACAAGGCCGCCGCCGACAAAGCGGCGGACGCTGCCTCGAGCGCCAGCGCCGCGAAGCCTGCCGCAAAGTCGGCCGCCAAGCCCGCGCCCAAGCGCCGGAAGTCGACCGGCACATCGAGCCAGAGCCGCAGCAAGACGGCCAAAACGCCCCGCAAATCCAAGGCCGATAGCGACGACGCCTAGGGAAGCCCGCGTGCGGTAGCGCGTCCTTGCTCCGCGTGCAGCGCCTTGCTAGCGTGCGCCGGCCCCGTCCAAACTGGAGTTTTTGCGATGTTTTCGATTCGACGATCGGCTGGCCGTTCTGTTCTTGCGGCCATGTTCCTGAGCGCTGCTGCGCTCGGCGGTTCAAGCTGCGGCTTGCTGGGCGATACTGACGACCTGCTCAATTTCACGATCCCGGTGACGTACACGATCCCGGCGACGCTCCCGATTCAGTATCCGCCGCTCGACCAGATCGAGCAGATGCAGAACAACAACGAGCGTTCGTTGGCGATCATCTCGTACATCCCGGTCGACGCCAGCAGCTTGGACTCGCGTCTGACGAGCGGTGAGCTTGTCGAAGAGGTGCGCATCACGGGCATGACCATGTCGGTGCTGACGAACACGCTTGAGGACGTGAACATCGAGCCATTCGAGATTCGCGTTGGCGCGCCCGGCACCCAGTTCATGGGCTCCGAGGACGGCGGCACCGACTGGGGTGACGCGATTCCGGTGGCTGTGACGCCGGTTGTACTCGCGGCCACGCCTGGATTCGTCGGTGATGTGCCGGCCGTGATCGCGCCCGACCAGCTCGGCGCTTCCGACCGCATCGCGCAGCTGCAATTCGGCATCGGCTTCGGCACGACCTTGAGCATTCCGGAGGGCGAATTTACGTCCGGTGGAAAGGCTGAGGTTCAGTTCACGATCGAGCTGGGCTTCGTTGTCTCGCCCCTCTAACGGTCGACGATGTCGCAGCTAACGCGTTGGTTGAGTGTGCTCGTTCTGGCGGCTTCGTTTGTGCCGTCGTTTGCTTCTGCCCAGGCGGAGCAAGCGGCGATGCGCGTCGCGTTCGTCGGCGAGCTGTTGGACGACGCCAACCGTCCAATCTCCGGCATCTTTCCGCTGGAATTCCGGCTGTATCGGAACGGCGAGGCGGAGACGCCGGTCTGGACGGAGCAGCAACACGTGGCCGTCTACGAGGGAATGTACGAAGTGCACCTCGGGCGCGTGAACGGGATCCCCGCGGAGTGGGTCGGCCAAGAGCGTGTGGTCGAGGTGGCGCTCGGCGATGTTGCGCTCTCGCGCCAACCGCTGCTGCTGGCGCGATGGAATCCGGAGGGCGCAGGCGCTCCGACCATCCGCCACGAACGCACGGTGGACCTCGCCGGCACGGCGATCTCGGCTGACGAGGCCGGCTTCGCGCACAACTGTCGAACGCTGGGCGGCCAGAACCTGAGCAGCCTGGACCACTACGCTGAGCTGCGCGACCAGCTCGACGAGCTTCGGGAGCGGATCGACCGCCCCGCGGGCAACCGCATCGGCACCGAGGTCGTCACGCTTCCGCGCATCGGCGGCGAGGACGGCTTTGCGTACGAGTACCGCTGCCCGCCCGGCTTCGTGATGACCGGCGCGCGCGGCGGCGATGGCCAGCTTATCGACGGCTTCCGCATTATTTGTACACAGCTGCAGTAGCTTCGGCGCTGCCCCAAGTAGAGAGAACATCATGCGTATTTCTATCGCTCCATTGTTGCTGATCGCCGCCTGCACGACAGGCGGAGAGCCCACCCAAGCCGCTCCCGAAGCGCCCGCCGCCGTCGAAGGCGCGGCCGCCGAAGGTGAGGCCGCTGGCGAGGGTTCGGCACAAGCGCAAGCGGAGCCGGCCGCCGAAGCTGCCGCTGAGCCGGCCGCCGCTGCCGCCGAGCCCGCCGCCGTCGCTGCGCCCGCCGGAGAAGTGCCGGCGCTCAACAGCGAGACCACCGCGGACCTGCTCGCAGCCGTCCCCGGTGACGGAGACCTCTGGGTCACGTTCGTCACCTCGATGGGCGAGATCCACTGCGACCTGTTCGAGGACCAGGTGCCCAACACCGTGGCCAACTTTGTGGGCCTCGCGAGCGGCAACAAGACGTACATCGACACCGACAGCAACGAGCCGCAGCGCGGAGCGTTCTACGACGGTCTGATCTTCCACCGCGTCATCCCGGACTTCATGATCCAAGGCGGCGACCCGACCGGTACCGGCCGTGGAGGCCCGGGCTACCGCTTCGAGGACGAGTTCGTCCCGTCGCTGCGCCACGACCGCGCCGGCCTGCTCTCGATGGCCAACTCAGGCCCGAACACCAACGGCAGCCAGTTCTTCATCACCGACCGCGCCACGCCGCACCTGAACGATCGCCACTCGATCTTCGGCGCGTGTGAGAACACGGACATCGTCGCCGCGATCGCGCGCGTGCCCACCGGCCCGGGAAGCCGGCCGCTGCAGGACGTGGCGATGGAGAGCGTCATCATCTCGCGCCGCTAAGGCGCGTTGGCCGCAGACAATCAGCGGTTGATTCTATGCCGCGCTGCGTTAAGTTGAACCGATGACGGTTCCCTCTGATGCCGCGGCAACGAGCGCTTCACACCATCCCGGCCTGGCCGCGATGGTGGACGTGCACACCCAGGCGCGAGCCCATCGCCAGAGCGCGCTCATCGTGCTGCACTCACCGCATGGTGGAGGCGCCGATGCGCTCGTGAAGCCGTGGCGCCGCTACCTCATGCAGGAGCGCGTCCCGATCTTCGAAGGGCGCTGCGCCGCGGGTGGTCCGCACAAGCCGCTGCGCGATATCGTGAGCAGCTACCTCAAGACCCTCGATGGCATCGGCGCGCTCGACGCGAACCTGTCGCAGATGGTCGCAGGGGTCGCTGGCGGTCTCGGGTTGCCGTCGATGGGCATCAACGCCGAGACGACCCCGCGTGATGCGTCGTCCACCGACCAGCTGCGCTTTTACGAGCGGCTCGGGCGGTTGTTGACGGAGCTCGGTCGCCGTCTGCCCGGCGTGCTCGTGGTGCACGACCTGCACGCCGCCGACAGCGCCACGCGCGGCGCCTTGGAGTACATCCTGCGAAACGTGGTCACCGACCCGGTCCAGCGCTTCGCACCCGCGGGTCGGTCGAGCGGTTTTCAGGGCACGTTCGTGGTCACGAGCAGCGAGGCTGAGGGTACGCTACTGCCGCTGCGCAAGGCGCTCGAAGGGCGGCAGAACGCGCATTGGATCAGCCTGCATGAGCTCGAAGAGGCGGGCATCCGCGCGTACCTCAACTCGGAGACGATCATCGCGCGGCTCACGCGCGCGTGCGGTGGCTCGGTGGACGAGCTGCGCGACCTGTTGGATTCGCTTCCAGGCAAGGTGGAGGACCTGTACCTGCGCCGCGTGGAGCGTGTGTCGCGTGCCGACCTGCGCGTGCTCGAGACGCTGGCGGTGCTCGCGCGGCCGGTGAAACCCGACTTCTTGATGCGCGTGGTCGATGAGCCCACCTCGCCGCCTTCGCTGTCGGCCCTGGCGGATCAACGCCTGATCGTCCGGCATGTGACCCGCGGCGAGATGCTCATCGGATTGCCCACGGCGCCCAATCGACGGGCCCTGTACGAGCGTATTCCGGAGCAGCGTCGCGAGGTCATGCACGGGCGGATCGCGGCGCTCTACGAAGAGCGTCTGCACGTCGGCGAGTCGTCGGATATCGGCGAGACGGCGTGGCACTACCTGCACTCCAACGTGGCGGACAAAGCTTATTCGTTCGGGCTGGAGGCTGCGGAGCGTCTGCACATCTCGTTCGCGTATGAGCGGGCGCGCGACTTGCTGGAGCTGCTACTGGGACGCTTGGAGGCGGCCGACCCGCGTAAGCTTGAGGTGCTCGAGCGGTTGGTCGAGCTCTGCGCGGCGCTCAATGAGCACGACGTGGCCTTGGAGCATAGTCGGGCGCAGTTGGAGATCGCCGGACCCGCGCAGCGTGCCAGCATCCTGCGGAAGCAGGCGGAGATTCTCCGAGAGACGGGCGGCTACGACGAGGCGCTGTCCCGTATCGAGACCGCGACCGCCTTGGCGGTGGAGCACCTGGGCGAGGACGAGCGTGCCGGTGAACTGCTGCGTTTGGCCAGCGTTCAGGCCGAGTGCCACTACGCTCAGGGCGACTACCAGCGCGCGCTTGAGGTGGCCGACGCCGCGCTCGCGGGCGTGCCTGCGTCTGAGCCGGGTGATGCGCGCCGGCAGGCGATTCACCTGCGGAATACGGTCGGCAAGGTGCGCATGTTCTTGGGCGAGTACGAGGCCGCCGGCGAGGCGTTCGCGACCAACCTGGAGCTCTCGCGCGAGCTGGGCTGGCCGGATGAGCTCGTTCGGGCGCTGTTCAACCAAGGCACCATCGCGCTGCAGAATCGGCAATACTCCGAGGCCGAGGAGGTGTTTGAGCGGTGCTTGGAGTTCGAGTCACACACCGCGAACCCCATCACGCGGGCGTTTGTCAGCTTGAATCTCGCGGTCGTGTATCAGCGCACTCGTCGTTACGGCGCGGCGCTCGACGCGTACCTGAACGGGCTCGCGACGTTCCAGCAGAGCGGCAATGACCTGCAGTTCGCTGTGGCCGCGATGAACCTCGGCTCGCTGTACGAGACGCTCGGTCAGAACGCCCGCGCGAGCGAGCTGATTCAGCTCTCGCTTGAGGTCACTGAGCGGCGCGAGATTCGATACTTCCAGGGTCGCAGCTTGTTCGTAAAGGGCTCGATTTTGCTGGAGCAGGGCGCGTGGTCCGATGCCAGCGAGGTGCTCAACCGGGCGGCGGAGACGCTGGGCAAGACCGGGAGCACGGCGTTCGCAGACCGCGTCTGTGTGGCGCTCGCGCGGGCGGCTCACGGCGCTGGAAACTTCGCAGTGCGCGACGATTTACTCTCTCGCCTGGTCCTGGACGGAGACGATGGCGACACCATCGACGCCCGCGCAGAGGCGGAGCTCTATCGCGGTCGCTTCGCGCTGGACGACGGTGACTTGGACACTGCGGTGGAGCGTCTTGAGTCGGCGCTGCTGGCGTTTGAGCAGCTCGACCGCGTGGAGCGCATGTGGCGCGCGCGGCTGTACCTCGGCGTCGCGCTCGCGCGAACGGGCGAGACGGCGCGCGCGCGGGTGTCGCTGCGGGGCGCCACCGAGTTGCTCAAGGATGTCGCCGACAGCCTGCCCGTGGAGCTGCGGGACACCTACCTGACGTCCGGTGAGCGCGGGGTCGCGGCCTCGGCGCTGCGGGCGGTGGACGCGGGGCGGATGCCGTCGCTCGACGCGGTGGTCGCACCGTCCGGCGCGCACCCGGCTGTCGACGCCGAAGAGCACCGTCGTTGGCGGGCCCGATACGACTTCATGGTGGGCGACGACGAGCGCTTGCTGCAGATCTTCCGCATGGTGGACCGCATCAGCAGCTCCGACTCCACGGCGCTCATTCAGGGCCCCTCCGGCACGGGCAAGGAGCTGGTCGCCGAGGCCATTCACCGGTTCTCAGCACGCTCCGACGGGCCGTTCATCAAGGTGAACTGCGCGGCGTTTGTGGAGACCCTGCTGTTGAGCGAGCTGTTCGGTCACGAGCGTGGCGCGTTCACTGGCGCGATGGCCCGTAAGAAGGGGCGTTTCGAGTTGGCCCAGGGCGGGACGCTGTTCCTCGACGAAATTGGCGACATCTCGCCGAACACGCAGGTGGCGCTGTTGCGCGTGCTGCAAGAGGGCACGTTCGAGCGCGTGGGTGGTGCTGAGACGGTCGAGACGGACGTGCGCCTGGTGTGCGCGACGAACCGGAACCTCGAAGAGATGGTGCGCGACGGTTCGTTCCGCCTGGACCTGTACTACCGGCTCAAGGGCGTGGTGCTGGAGCTGCCTTCGCTCGCCGATCGTCGCGCCGACATCCCGGCGCTGGTGAACCATTTCTGCGAGCGTTTCAGCCCCGGCGCGGGCGCGCCCAAGCGGTTGAGTCGCGACGCGATGGAGTACCTGGTTCGCTACTCCTGGCCCGGTAACATCCGCGAGCTGGAGAACTTTGTTCGCTCGGCGTTGCTGTTCGTGGAGGGCGAGCGCATCGAATTGTCCGACGTGCGGCAGTTCGACGACTTCTTCGCGGATGGGGCGTTCCTGGCCAAAGCGCCGGCCTTCTTCCGTGACTACGACGGCACTGCGCCCACACCTCTGAAGACCGACCCCGAGCCCACACCCAGCGGCGCGACGCTGCGGTTGGTCGACAGCGGCGGTACCGCGGAATCGCAGATCGCCGACTGGGCGCTCGATGCCGGCATCGGCCTGCACGACCTTAAGCGGAAGCTCGAGGTTGAGCTCATCCGCAAGGCGTTGGTCGAGTCCGGCGCGAACATCACCAAAGCGGCAAAGATGCTCGACATGACGCGCCCGCGCTTGTCGCAGATCGTGAACGCGACGCCCGAGCTTTCGGCGTTGCGCGACAAGTTGGCTTAGCGAACGCTGACGGCGCGGTCATAACGCGACCGCGAATGAGACGAGCGCAGCATCGCCGAACTCAAAGGCAGCGCCAGTGAGCTGATCCATCGGACGCGCCTGGCATGCAATCTAAGGGTGGCTTGGGTGCAGAGACGTCAAACTGGTCCGCTCTCTAGCGGATTGGGGCGACCGACCAGCTCTGCGAGTTGCGCGTCGGATCCAACACGTCGGCGTTGCAGCCCACGTTGAACGCGGTCGCGTCGTTGCCGCCTGCGCCCTGATAGCCGATGGTGGCCGCGGTGCCGGTGAGCTCGGAGGTGAGCCCGTAGTAGATCACTGAGATGGCGTTCGACGTCTCTTGAATGGCGACCGCAGTTTGCAGGAAGTCGGCACCGCCAAATCGTCGGATGTTCCACGCCACGGTGAACGTTCGGTTCGGGGAGCTGCCGGTGACGCCCCAGCGGACTTCGCCGTACATGTCGTCCCAGTAGGGCGCGATGAGTGGCGCTGTCGTTGTGGACGAGGGAAGACAGGCGTTGCTCAGGCGCGACAGCGTCGTCGACTCGAAGGCCATCCAACCGTTCGAACTGATGCTGGCTTCCAGGTACTCGACACCGTCGAGCGTGACCGGGAAGGGGAGGCTGTACGGGACGGTCGAGTCGTCGACGCTCGGCCCGATGCTGCCATCGAGGAGCCGGGCCCAGAGGGTGGTCCACGTGGGGCCAACGTCTACGTTGAACGCCATCGGCTCCGCGAACGGGCGCACGGTGTTGCCGTCGGAGATGCTGATCTCGCCGGGCACGGCGGTGGTCGCCAGCGCTTGAATCTCGTTGGACGGGTCAGCGTCGGCGTCGTCGATGAGGGACGCCAGCTCGGCGGTCAGCGTGCCGCCGGCGTCGACGATGTTGAGCTGGGTTCCGAGCAACGCGAACGTGAGGTTCACTTCGTTGCTCGGGTCGGCGTCATCGTCCCCGGCGCTGGCCAGTGACGACAGGTCGACGGTGCGCGTACCGCCGGCGTCGGAGAGTCGCAGCGCCGTGCCGTCCAAGCTCGCGCCGGTGAGCAGCTCGTTGGTGGGGTCGTTGTCGAGCACGAGGCCGGACAGGTCCACGGGGAACTCGCGCGCGCCCTCGCGGATGGTCAGGGTCGTTCCGCCGAGCACGACCGTGGAGATGGCTTGGTCGGTGACCTCGCCCATGGCGTCGTCAGCGCAGTCCCAGCCGGCGCCGGAGCGCTTGAGCACCTGGCCTTCGCTGCAGCTCATCGAGAGCGAGAACATTCCAGCGTCGAGGGTGAGGCCGGCGCCTGCGGTGTACGTGGTGTCGTCGTCGCCGTCGGCGAGGTCGTCCGGGACGGCGGTGAGGCGATCCCACGCGACGTCGGCCCCGGCAGGCTCGAAGGCGTCTGCTGCGAGTCCGCCGAGGGTGGTGGCGTCTCCAGCGGTGTCGGCGGTGGTCGCGGTCTCGGCGGTGTCGGCGAACGAGGCGGTCTCGGCGGTGTCAGCGTACGCCGCGTAGGCTGCGTAGGGAGCGGTCGCGAGCGGGATGAGGTCCATCTCGTCGTCGCCGTCGATCGCGACGCCCAGGTACACTTGGGCCACGTCGGCGAAGAGGCTCAGGTCGAGCGCTTCGGACAGGCCCAACTGCGAGGCGAAGAATCCGACCTCGAAGGCGACCGTCTGGCTCTCGGACCACACGATGGTCGCGCCTTCCGCGTCGCTATAGAGCGTGAACACGGCTTGGTAGCTCCCGTTGAGCGGGCCGCCATCGTCGGCGACGACGCCTTGCACGGGAATCGTGGACGGCGGCGCTGCGAGTGCCGGAGCGGATGTCGCGAGCACGAGTGCAGCGGCGGCGAGGGCGTGTTGGAATTTCATGGGAGCAACCGCGCGAAGGAGCAGGGAACGTGAAATAGAGGGCGCCGAAGGGGCGTTGGCGTGCCGGTCGAAGCAGGCGCTCATGGCGACGCCGCGAGCGCGCCGACGCCGAAGCGACCGGTAAACCTGGAGCTCGTCGTGATGGCGACCGGCGAGGGGCCGCCCACGGAGATGACCGCCTGGAAGCGCGACGTGGACACCCGCGCGGCGGTTCCGCCGACGGTGGTGGCGGTCGGCAAGCCGGGCGGTTTGTCGGTGTCTGCGCCCGCATCGGTGGCGACGTCAGAGTCGGCATCCGAGTCGACGTCCGTTTCGGGCGCGGCGTCGGAGCCAGCGTCGCCAGCGTCCATCGGGATGACGGCGATGTCGGCTTCGGCGTCCGGTCGGCCGATGTCGTCGCCGCTAGCGGCTGTTCCGCAAGCGGCGAGCGTTCCCACCATGACTATGGCGAGCGCTGCCACCATAAGGGGGCCGAAGGCGGTCGAGTGCGCCGACGCGGAGCCCGCGCGCAAACTGATGTGGGATGTTTCCATAGGTCCCGCAAGGCTGGCGGGTGCAGCGTTGCGGGTCAACATCTAGTGCCACAAAAATGACACGCTGAGTCATTTCGCCTTAGTCACACGACGGGTTGAGCACGCCCGGAGTTCCACGGTTGTCCGTCGGCCCGTAGGTGCCTTCTCCCCGGCACCAATTGAGCCGGTCGTTGTTCGCTCCCGACGTGTACGAGTCCGGGTCGAGCGCGTAGCTGTAGCCGTCGGGGATGGGCCACGAGTTGGTGTAGACCACGCGGTCGAGCTCCACGCCGTCCAACGTGAGCACGATCTCGTCTGACGAGTTCGACAGCGCCATCTCTGTGGCGGCCCAGCGGAACTCCGGCTCGGAGCCGAAGGACGCGTTGGGGCCGGCCAAGACGGCGACACCATTGGGCGCGAGCACCAAGCTCTCGTTCACGATGAAGTCGTCGATACCCAGGTCCGAGACCTCCATTCCGAACAGGTCGACGGTGGTCTCGGAGACGTTCGTGATCTCAAACCACTCTTTGTTCGCGTCGCCGCCGTCGGGGTCCACGAGCATCTCCGTGATGATGACGTCGCCCGGGAAGGGGCCCACCGCCACGTAGCACGCGCCGGCGCCGCACCGGCCGCCTTCGACCGTGGTGCAGTCCTCGCGGGTGGTCGCGTAGCTGCAGCCGCCGTCGGCGCAGGTGCCGGGCAGGGCGTAGGTGACCACCTCGTCGCCGTCACAGCTCGGGGCCGGCGGCGCGTCGCAGTCCACGTCCTCTTCGCAGTCGGGGATGGGCTCGAGGGTGCAGTCCGAGGCGCAGCCGTCGCCGTTGGCGTTGTTGCCGTCGTCGCACTCCTCGCTGGCCTGGAGGATGTTGTCGCCGCAGCCGGGGCAGGGCGGGTTCGCGGCGCCGGGCGTGCCTTGGTTCCCCGCCGTGTCGTACGCGCCGACGCCGGAGCACCAGTTCGCGCCCAGGTCGTTGTCGTTCACGCCGAGCGCGGACGGGTCGAGCGACGACGTCACGCTGTCGAGGTTCGTGATCGACACGCGGTCGTAGTCGACCTCGTCGATGATGATCTCGTTCATCGTCAGCACGATCTCGTCGCCGCCGTTCGCGAGCACGAAGTCGCCTTCCGCGCGGTCCCACGACCAGCCCACTTCGCCGCCGCCCGACATCACGCCGTCGCCGAACACGAAGTACTCACCGGCCGCGACCATGACCGGGTCGTCGGCGGTCACGATCATCGAGTCGACGCCAAAGTCGTGGATTTCAAGGCCGCGCAGGTCGATGTCCTCGCCCGACGCGTTGTACACCTCGAAGAACTCGTTGTTGCTGCCCGAAGGCCGCGCCAGGAACTCCGTGATGACCAAGTCGCCGCGGCTCAGCGTCCGAATGCACGCGCCGCGGAAGCACTCCAGGTCGTCGCACGCGGTGCGAACCTCGGTGTACAAGCACGTGCCTTCGCCTTCTTCGCAGGTGCCCGCCGGGTCGAACACCACGGCGGTGTTTCCATCGCAGCTGCCGGCCGGCGGGTCGTCGCAACGCACGCCGTCACACTCGTCGACTTCGATGCGGCAGTCGGCGTCACAGCCGTCGTCCAGTTCGGTGTTGCCGTCGTCGCACTGCTCGTCGCCCTGGCGGTTGCCGTCACCACAGACGGTGTCGCAGCTCGGGTTCACCGCGCCGGGCGTGCCGAAATCGGAGCCGCGGTAGGCGGGCGCGAGGGTGGTGCACCACGAGGTGCGCGAGCCGTTGTCGGTGGCCTCGGGCTTAAGGCTCGTCGCGTATCCGTCTCCGCCGTGCCAGCTGGAGGTGTAGCCCACGCGGTCGATGCGGCGGCCGGTGAGCGTCAGCACGATCTCGTCGCCGCTGTTGCTCAGCCGGAAGTCGTCCCACACGTAGCCCACGTCGGCCGTGGCGTCCGCCGAGCCGGCGAACACAAAGTACTCGCCGGGCTCGAGCGTGATGTCGGCGTCTACGCGGAACGAGTCCGAGCCGTCGTCGGAAACCACCAAGCCGCGGAGCGACATGGGCTCGTCGGCGTCGCAGCGCACTTCGAACCACTCGTTGAACTCTTCGTTGCCGGTCGGGTTGGCCATGAACTCCGTGATGACGAGGTCGCCTTCGGAGGGTGCGTCGATGCACAGGCCGTCCACGCAGACGTTGCTCGCCACGGTGCAGTCGGTGCGCTCTTCGTCCCACAAGCAGCTGCCGAATTCGCAGGAGCTGCCGGTGCGGACCACCGAGACGTCGCCTTCGCAGAACGCTGGGCCCGGGTCGCAGTTGATGCTGTCGCACCGATCGCCGCTGCAGCTGCTGTCGTCGTAGGTGCAGTCGTCGTTGCAGCCGAGCGGGCCCGAGATGAAGCCGAAGTCAGCGCATCGCGCGCCGCCGAGGTCGGAGCCGTCGCAGCGCTCGTCGCCTTCGCGCCGGTCGTTGCCGCACTCGGCGGGGCCCACGCAGGCGCCGTCTTGGCAGCTGCCGCCAGCCGCGGAGCAGCTCACGGTGGCGGGCTCGTAGGAGCACTCGCCGTCGCGGCAGGTGGCCAAGCCGCGCAGCTGCAGCACGTTGCCGTTGCACACGTCTTCGCCGGCCGGGCAGTCGACGTCGGAGCACTGATCGTCGTCCCAGGCGGCCATGAAGCCGATCGAGAAGTGGTCGGTCTTGCCGCACAGGTGGCCCGATTGCACAAACGCCGGGATGGGAGCGACGTCGCGCTCTTCGCCCATCGCGGACCAGAACACCGAGGTGTTGGCTGGGCGCACGCCGCTCACAAAGAAGCAGGCGTCGACGGGCAGGGCGAACTCCAGTCCGGCAGGCTCGAAGCGCCAGATGTCTCCGCTGACGACCACGCCGGCGGGGAACACGTTGGCCTTGGTGATCGTGATCTCGGTCAGGTTTTCGACCGCGCCGGCGGGCACATCGAGGTAGCCGCCGGGGAAGTTGATGCGGCCGCCCTCGGGTCCAACGCTCGGGCCCGTGGTGCCTGTGTCCGCGTCGCTGTCGGCGTCGCTGCCGGCGTCGCCGGGGGTCGCGTCATCGTCCGCGTCATCGCCGACTTCGGTCGTGGCGTCCGGGTCCACGCCCACGTCCGGCGTGTCGCCGGTGAAGATGTCGCGGCCAACTTCGGCGCGTACATCCGTGGCGTCTTCGACCACGTCTCCGGAGTCTGAGTCGCCGTCGTCAGGGTCGCCGCACGCTTGCAGCAAGAGGGCGGAAGTGAGCGTCGCGAGGCAGAGGGCGTAGGCTGGGCGGAACATGTCGGACACAGGGGGGCCGAGGGTGAGATGGCCGCACGGATACATGAAAACCGGCGCGAGAACAGCCCTAGATCGGGCACCTGCTGATCTCCTCACACGCGCGATCGCGGGCCGCCCGCGCGACGACACTGGGGTGTCACCGCGCCGTCATGCTCCACGCGAGGCGATGCGGTCGCTCCCGAGAGCCCCAGCGAAGCGCCCGAAATTCTTGTGGTTCGTCGTCTTGACCCGCTTGAGATTGGCCCATAGGGTACAGGAGTTCCTCTAAAGTCACGGCCCGCCATGCGTCTATCCACCAACACCGGTCTCTCTGTACTGCTCATCGGGGCGTGCTTGGCCGCGTGTGCTGAGGTGCCCGCAGTTGGCGAAGGAAACAGCCAGTTCACCGACTCCACGGAGTTCGAGACGGCCCAGCAAGGCGTGCGCCTCCAGACCCGCTTCGTGCTGGTCGGCGTCGACGGTGTGCAGGCTGACTTCGGTCTGGAACACCTCGCGATCCACGTCGGCGCGCTGCTGCTCGACCCGTCCGATGGCGGCGATACGTCGTTCGCCAGCCGCGAGCCGTTCGAGCTCGCGTTCAACGTGGCCGCCGGTCGAACCGACATCCAGGGCCCCGAGATCGTGCTCCCGTTCGCCGGAGACTTCTTCGTCTCCATGCAGGTGGAACCCGCCAGCATCTCGAACACCGACAGCAAGGAACTCGACGCGGACAACTCCGTGGTCGCCCACGGCTATTGCGGTCACGGTGAGGACTCCGGCGTCGACGCCGATGAGCCCTCGCCGCTCCCCTGGGAGCCCAAGTCGACCGACAACCTGCGCGCCTTCACCTACCGCTCCGACCGCGTCGCCCGAATCCAGCTCGGCGAAGTGCAACTGCGAGAAGACGGCGCCTACGAGCTGCTCCTCACCGTCAACGTGAGCGACTGGCTGCGTGAGCAAGTGCTCCCCGTCGTCGAAGAGCAAGCGCGCGTCGCCGACGCCGCAGCGCCCGACGCAAACGACGACGAACCTGACGTTGAGAACGCGGCCGTAGAGACCGTGCTCGACGTCGATGGCGCCTCCACCCGCTCGCTGATCGGCGACATCGGGCTCGGCACACGCCGCTTCTAATCCAAGCGGGTACGCGCCAGTTCTAGTCCAAGCGCGTAGGTGCGGGATCTAGTCCAAGCGCGTCGGTGCCGGGTGGTCTGGGTGCATGGGCCCCAAGGGGGCGCCTCTACGCGCCCTTGAATCCGGGGGCGCGCTTCTCAAGGAAAGCGCCAATGCCTTCCACGCTGTCCTGCGTCGCGAAGATCGCGCCGAACGCGCCGGCCTCTTCCTTGAGTCCCGCGTCGAGGCTGACGTCGCCCGACAGCTGGACCAACCGCTTAGTCACCCGCACCGCCACCGGTCCCTTGCTGGCGATCTCGCGAATGGTCGCCTGTGCCGCCGGCAGCAGCTCATCGGGCGCCAACACGCGGTTGACCAGGCCAATGCGAAGCGCCTCGGTCGCGTTGATCACGCGCCCCGACATCAACAGCTCCATCGCCATCGAGTGGCCGACCTTGCGCAGCAGCCGCTGCGTGCCGCCAAACCCGGCGATCAAGCCGAGGCTGACTTCGGGCTGACCGAACTTGGCCTTCTCGGACGCGTACATGAAGTCGCAGGCCATCGCGATCTCGCAGCCGCCGCCGAGCGCGAACCCGTTTACGGCCGCGATCACCGGAATGGGCAGCTGCTCGATGCGTCGGAACAGGATGCTGCCGCGGCTGGCGAAGCGCTCGGCTTCGCGGGTCGACATACCCCGCATCGCAGCGATGTCCGCGCCGGCGACGAACGCCTTGCCGCCACCGGTGAGGATGAGCCCGATCGCGTCCGCTTCGTCCGCGCGATCGATCGCCGACTCGATGTCGTCCATCGTCGCTGCGTTGAGGGCGTTGAGCGCCTCGGGCCGGTCGAAGGTGATGGTGGCGAGGCCGTCCTCGATGCTGAATTGAATGTTCTCGTACGCGGTCATGGACGCTCCGGTGCGGGTTGAAAAGTGCGCCCACCGACTACCAACGCAGCGGGCCTCCCGCAATGAACGGCTTGCGCGCGCGGCGCGAAATGGACATGACGACGGGGCCTCTCACCGCAGCAGCTATGCAACCTCCCGCGAACACCCACTCGCCTCGCGTCGTCATCGTCGGTGGCGGCTTCGGCGGCCTTCGCGCCGCACAAAAGCTCCAAGGCCAACCGTGTCAGGTGACGCTGATCGATCGGCGGAACCACCATGTGTTCCAGCCGCTGCTGTACCAGGTCGCGACCGCGGGCCTGAGCCCGGCGGACATCGCCTCGCCCATCCGCAGCGTGCTGCGCAAGCAGGCCAACGCGACGGTGGTGATGGACGAGATCACCGAGATCGATACCGCGCAGCGCGTCGCCCGCGGCGCGAACGGTGAGTACCCGTACGACTTCTTGATCCTCGCCGCCGGCGCGACGCACGCGTACTTCGGCAATGAGCAGTGGGCGGAGCACGCGCCTGGCCTCAAGACGGTCGACGACGCGCTCGAGATTCGGCGCCGGATGCTGATCGCGTTCGAGGCGGCCGAGCAGGAGGCCGACGAAGCGGCGCGCCGCGCGAAGCTCACGTTCGTGGTCGTTGGCGGCGGGCCTACCGGGGTCGAGATGGCGGGCGCGCTGCGAGAGATCGCCGTCGAGACCATCCCCAAGGACTTCCGCCGCGTCGACACCTCGACCGCGCGCGTGATGCTCGTGGAGGGGCAAGGGCGCCTGCTCGCTGCCATGAGCGAAACCGCCAGCGCGCGCGCCCTCGCAGACCTGCAAAAGCTCGGCGTCGAGGTGCGGCTGAACGCGTTCGTGACCGACATCTCGGACGGCTGTCTGAACGTGGGCGACGAGCGCATCGCGGCGGAGACGGTCGTCTGGGCGGCCGGCGTGAAGGCGTCACCGCTCGGCGAATTGCTCGGCGCGGAGCGCGACCGGGCGGGCCGAGTGAAGGTCAACGCGGACTGCTCCGTGCCGGGGCTCAACAACGTGTTCGTGGTCGGCGACATGGCCCACGCCATCGACAGCGGGACGAACGCGCAAGTGCCCGGCGTCGCGCAGGGCGCCCTGCAGATGGGCGAACACGTGGCGGTACAAATCATCGACCGCCTGTCGGACCCCAGGAAGCCCGCGACCGGCGCGCCGTTTTTGTACAACGACAAGGGTTCGATGGCGACCATCGGACGCGCCAAAGCGGTCGTGGACGTGGGCGGGCGCAGCTTCGGCGGTCTGATCGCGTGGCTGCTCTGGTGCTTCGTCCACGTGGCGTTCCTGGTGCAGTTCCGCAACCGCGTCGCCGTCATGTCGGAGTGGGTCTGGGCCTACGTGTGGAGCGTGCGCGGCGCGCGGCTCATCACCGGCGACGTGCGCACGGAGCTGCACACATCGCTCGACGAGGCCGACTGATGCAGCGGACCAAGCAGCTCGCGCCGGGCGTCTGGCGAGCACGCATCGACTCCGAGTGCGGGCTCGTGGTGAACATGTTCATCCTCGCTTCCGAGGGGCAGGTCGCGCTCATCGACACCGGCTTCCCTCACACGGCGCATCAGGTGGAGAACGCGCTGCACGAGCTGGGGCTCAGCCTCGAAGCGGTCACCGACGTGTTCTACACGCACACGCACATCGACCACATTGGCGGCGGCACCTCGCTGGCTGCGCGCTGGAGTGTCGACGAGTGGCTGTGGGAGGGCACGACGCCGGCGTTTGGCGACGTGTGCGCCCATATTGAGAACGTCCGAACGCCGGTCGGTTGGCCCGGTGCGCTGTTGACGCCGGCGCAGCACACCGCCGCCAGCGTGTGCGAGATTCTCGCCAAGCCGCGGACGCCGTCTGGGCTGGAAGGCTGCGCTCAGCTACGGAACCCGCGCGGCGTGCCGTTTGGCCACGAGCTGGCGGTCGGCGCGTTCCGGCTTCGCTGCGTCGACGCGCGTGGGCACGGCCCGTATCACTGCGCTTGGTACGAGCCCGAGCGCCGCTGGCTGTTCTCCGGCGACGTGGTGCTGTCGGTCCCCACCCCGCTGGTGGTCGACATGGGAGACGACGTCGCGACTTGGCTGTCGACGCTGACGCGATGGGAGCAGGAGCTGGAAGTCGATTGGCTGCTGCCGGGCCATGGCATGCCCACCAAGCTGGTTCAGCCGTCGCTGGCGCGCTCGCGGGCGGCGCTGGAGCGGGTGTATGCCGTGCTGGCTCAGCGCCTGTCGGCCGGCCCCGTCGACGTGCTGAGCGTGGCGCAGTCCGTGCTCGCTCACGACCCCTCGCGCTACGCGGCGCGGACGGCGGTGCTGTTGGCGAACGTGGAGTCGCTGCTCGCGACGCTGCAATCGCGGGGCGTGGTCTCCCGCGACGGCGTGCATTGGGCCGCCACGGCTTCGCTGCCCGCGTTTTTGTCGCTGGAAGCGTAGGCGTTGGATCAGAATTCGTTCTAGCGCTGGCGGCCATGTCGCGCCGCGGCGAAGTTGTGCGCAACGCCGCTCGGTTGGGTCGGGTCAGGGTTGTAGTGACCACACGGCGGGTGTCGGGAAAGGGACGAGATTGGTTGAACCAAAATGGCGGAATCGCCAACCGACCGGACGGTCTTTTTCTGAGTTAAATTCGGGGGTTGCGGGACGGTGCTTCGTGGTGTTAGACGGCCCCAACTCAACCGGAAACGACCGTCCGATGCGCACAGGAAACGACCTTCTTCAGGCGACGAAGCCATTCATCAAAGAAGACCGTGCACGTACGTGGCGCCTTCTCGCGATGACGTTCTTTTGGATGGCGGTGTTCGCCGCCGGCGCGCTGTTTTCGCCTTGGCTTTGGGCGAAAGTGCTGTCCGGTGTCGTGCTGGGTTTGGTGAACATTCGCTTGTTCATTTTCTACCACGACTACCTGCACGGAGCGCTGCTGACGCGGTCCAAGCTGGGTGACCGGATCATGTCGCTGGTGGGCTTCCACTTCTTGGCGGTCCGCTCGGTGTGGCGCGAGACGCACAACTACCACCACAAGAACAACGCCAAGATGCTGGGCTCAGCGATCGGCTCGTTCCCGGTGGTGACCCGCGGCATGTGGAACGGCATGAATGGCAAGCAGCGCGCCCTGTACCGCGCGCTTCGCCACCCGCTGACCGTGTTCGGCGGCTACCTCACCGTGTTCCTGCTCGGCATGACGATTTCGCCGTTCCGCCGCAACCCGAAGAAGCACTGGGGCGGCCCGGTGGCGGTGATTCTGCACCTGTCGGCCATCGTCGCCGTGGGGCTCCTCATCAGCTGGACCGCCGCGATCACGGCAGTCGTCCTGCCGGCGTTCGTCGCGCTCGGCGCGGGCTCGTACCTGTTCTTCGCGCAGCACAACTTCCCGGAGATGCAGCTCAAGGGGCGCCGCGACTGGGACTACACGTACGCCGCGCTGCACTCATCGAGCATGTTCGAGATGAGCCGCCTGATGCACTGGTTTACCGGCAACATCGGCTACCACCACATCCACCACCTGAATCACCGCATCCCGTTCTACAACCTGCCCGCGGCCTTCGAGACGATTCCCGAACTGCAGCAGGCCGGACGGACCTCGTGGAAGCCCTCCGACGTGGCAGCGAACCTGTCGCTCAGCGTGTGGGACCCCGATCAGAACCGCATGCTCACCTGGCGTGAACTCCGTGGTGGCTCCGCCTCCGGCGCCGCGCTGGCTGGCGCCTAAAACTCACTCCAACCGCCCACTACCATGAACGTGACCAAGTCTATCGGTCCCACTGGAAAGACCCTCGCGGCAGCGATCGAAAACTGCCCGAAGCTGCACCCTACCAAAGGGTTCACGTTTCAAAACATGGCAGGCGAGGAACACTTCTGGTCGTTCGCCGATGTGGAACGTGAGAGCGCCGCGCGCGCCAAGGCGATTCAAGACCTCGGCCTGACCAAGGGCGACCGCCTCGGCCTCGTCATTATCGAGCCGCAGGACTTTGTGCTCACGTTCCTGGCCGCCGCCCGCATCGGCGTCGTCCCGGTCCCGCTGTACCCGCCGATGTCGATGGGCGAGCTCGACTCGTACGTCGACCGCCTCACCGGCATCCTGACCACCGCCAACGCCAAGCTGCTCGTCGCTTCCGAGAAGCTCAAGAACGTGCTCTGGCAGGTCGTGGACAAGGTCGACGCCATCGACAAGTTGGTGCCCGTCGAGAAGCTCGGCGCCGAGGGCACCCCGGTGTACCCCGAGATCCTCGAGTCCGACCTGTGCTTCTTGCAGTACACGTCCGGCTCCACGTCGGCGCCCAAGGGCGTGATGGTGACGCACGAGGCGCTGGTCGCCAACGTGACCGGCATCATGAACCACTATCAAATGGACCCGGCCAAGGACACGCAGCTCGCGTGGCTGCCGCTGTACCATGACATGGGGCTCATCGGCTTCGTGATGTCGTCGGTCATCTGGGGCTCGCACTGCGTGCTCATCCCGACGATGCGCTTTCTGCGTCGCCCGAACGTGTGGTTGGACGCGGTGCACGAGCACAAGGCGACGATCACGTTCTGTCCGCCGTTCGCGCTGCCGCTCGCCGCGCGTCGCGCCAAGGAAGACAACCTCAACAAGTGGGACCTGTCGTCGCTGCACACGGTCGGTGTGGGCGCGGAGCCGATTCAGGCGGACGGCGCGCGCGCGTTCTCCAAGCTGTTCGGCGAGCGCTGCGGCCTGAAGCCCAGCGCGGTCGCGCCGGCGTACGGCATGGCTGAGGCGACGCTCGCGATCGCGCTCAAGCCGCTGACGGAGCCCATGCGCACGCGGCTCGTGGACGCCGAAGTGTTCCAGAACGAAGGCCGCGTGGTCGAGCCCGTCGGAGACGACACGTGGGTGGTCGAGCACGTGAGCTGCGGTGTCCCGTTCCCGCTCCACGAGGTCCGCGTCGCGCACACGGAGACGGCGGAGTGGCTCGGCGAGCTGCAAGAGGGCGAGCTGTGCGTGTCCGGTCCGTCCGTGACGCCCGGCTACGCCGAGAACCCGGAAGCGACCGCGGCGACGTTCCGCGACGGTTGGCTGCACACCGGCGACCTCGGCTACATGGTCGACGGCGAGGTGTACGTCACCGGCCGCATGAAGGACCTCATTATTCTGAACGGCCGCAACATCCATCCGCAGGCGATGGAGTGGATGATTCAGGAGATCGACGGCGTCCGTAAGGGCAACGTGGTCGCGTTCAGCGTCCCCGGCGCCGAGACGGAGCTGGTGGTCGTGGCGCTCGAGAAGCGCGGCGAAGTGGACGAAGATGCGTTGCGCCAGAAGGTGCGCGACTTGGTCTCTTCGGAGTTCGGAACGCCGGTCGAAGACGTGGTGATTCTGGAGCCGAGCTTGCTGCCGAAGACTTCGTCTGGAAAGCTCCAGCGCCGCAAGACGCGGCAGTACTATTTGCAGGGCCTGCTCGGGAAGACCGGCAGCCGTCAGCAGGGCAGCTCGGCAGACGCCGTGACGCTCGCTCGGCACGTGGCGCGCTCCGCATGGGCCCGTCTGAAGAACGTCGTTAAGTAGCGCCGTTCAGACACACTCCGTTCAAAACACTACTCCACCCTAGACACAACGAATCCATGTCTAATCAAGAAGAAGTCGAAGTCTCCTACGACGTCGGAAACGAGTTCTTTCGTCTCTGGCTCGACTCCAAAATGAACTACACCTGCGGCATCTGGGACGGCGTCGACAACCTCGAAGACGCGCAGACCCAGAAGCTCGAGTGGCTGCACGACGCCGCGAACTTGGCGCCGGACAAGCGCCTGCTCGACATCGGCTGTGGCTGGGGCGCGAACGTGGAGTACCAGACCCAGGTCAAGGGCGTGAAGGACGCGGTCGGCATCACGCTGTCGCGCTCGCAAGCCGCCGAGGTGAACGCGCGCAACCTCCCGGGCGTGAACTGCATCGTCACCGACTACCGCGACTTTGAGCCCGAGAATAAGTTCGACGGCATCATCTCCATCTGCATGATGGAGCACATCGCGACGCCCGAAGAAGTCCGCGACGGAACGCACATCAAGGCGTACCGCGACTACTTCAAGAAGGCCCACCAGTGGACCAACCCGGGCGCGTCGTTCGGCCTGCAGACCATCCTCCGCAACAAGGTCCCGCGCATCAAGAAGGACCTCGAGGACATCGGGTTCGTGACGTACAAGATCTTCCCCGGCGGCCTGTCGCTGCGCCTTGAGGACATCATCAAGGCCGTGAACCCGTACTGGGAGGTCATGGAGATCAAGACGCGTCGCGTGGACTACCAGAAGACGTGTCAGGCGTGGCTCGACGGCCTCCGCAAGCACGAGGCGCACATCCGCAAGACGTGGGGCGACGAGGTCTTCGACGACTACGACCGCTACCTCGCCACGTGCGTCCGCGGCTTCGAGATGGACTACCAGTCCCTCGCTCAGTACCGCCTCCGCCGCATGGACTGAGCGGGTCACACCCGCTCCACTCCGATTCAAACACTTACTCAGACACACAGAAGACCATGACCAACGAAGAAGCCATCGAGATCGTCAAAGCAGCGCTCGCCGAGATCAACCCCGCCAAGGCGGCCGAGTTCGGCCCCGACAAGCTGGACACCAAGATCCGCGACATGGGCATCGACTCCGTCGCCGCCATGGAGATGGTCGGTGTCGTCGAAGAGCGCCTTGAGGTGACCTTCCCGGACGAGGACCTCGCGCAGCTGAACCGCTTCAGCGACCTCGTGAACCTGATCAAGGGCGCCTAGAGCGCTGACCCGCCGGGGCAACCGCCCCGGCCGCGGCACGCGGTGGGCCTCCATGTGTCGCGATACCCCTCCTACTAGGGTGCGGCCATGAACGACGCAGAACGCAAGGGACACCGCATCGCGGTCGTCGGAATGGGTTGCCGCTTTGGCGGTGCCCAAGACCTTCACGAATTCTGGGACCAGGCCCTCGCGGGCCGCGACGCGTTTGCGCCCGTGCCCCGCGACCGTTGGGACCACTCGGTCATCTACGACCCCAACCCCCGCGCGGCCGATAAGACCTGCTCGGACAAGGGCGCGTTCATCGACGACATCCGTTCGTTCCCGGCCGTCACCCTTCAGATTCCGCCGCGCCGCGTCGAGGTCATGGACCCGCAGCATCGGCTGGCGCTTGAGTGCGCCCTCCAGGCGATCGACGACGCCGGCCACGCCGTGGGCGATGTGCCGTCGCGTACCGGAGTCTATATGGGCGTCACCGCGAACGAGTTCCGCCACATTGTCACCGCGCGAACCACCGCACAGGTGCTCGCGACCGGCGACTGGGGCTCGGTTTCCGACGACACCGACGCGCTCGCCAAGGCGGTCGACCGAGTGGTGCCCGCCCGCCCGTTCTCGGCCGCAGGTGTGCTCACGAACATGGCGGCGGCCATCGTCGCCCAAGAGCTGCACCTCACCGGACCGGCGTTCTCGGTCGACGCCGCCTGTTCCTCGGCGATGGTCGCGATCGGCGACGCCGTGATGGCGCTCCGCACCGGCCAGGTCGACGCGGCGCTCGCCGGCGGTGTGTACCTGTGCATGTCGCCGGACCACTACGTGGCGTTCTCGCGCATCGGCGCGATGAGCCGCAAGGGCGCGTGCCGTCCGTTCGACCAAGAGGCCGACGGATTCGTGCAGGGCGACGGCTGTGGCGTGCTCTACCTGAAGCGTCTTGAGGACGCCGAGCGTGACGGCGACCGGGTGTACGCGCTGCTCGAGGGCATGGCGCTCAACAACGACGGTGGCACCGACGGGCCGATGGCGCCGGTCAAGGCCGGACAGATGGAGTGCATCGAGCTCGCATGGCGCGACGCCGGTCGCGACTCCGCTGCGCTCGGTTATGTGGAGGCGCACGGCACGGGCACGCAGGTCGGCGACCGCGTGGAGTTCCAGGGCATCAACGAGACCCTCGGCGGCGCCGCTTCGGACGTCGTCATCGGCTCCGCGAAGGCCAACATCGGGCACACGATGTCGGCCGCTGGCGTCGCCGGCGTCATCCGCGCGTCGCTGTCGCTGTATCACGGCATCCGCCCGCCGATGGCTGGCTTCCAGGCCGCGAAGCCCGACCTGGGCATCGAGGGCACGCCGTTCCGTATTCCCACCGACGTGACGACCTGGGACGCCGACGAGCGCGTCGCCTGCGTGAGCGCGTTCGGCTTTGGCGGAACCAACGGTCACTTTGTTTTGCGCAACGCCAGCCGCGCCGCGGTGCCCGCTGCTCAGCCGGAGCTGGTGCTGATCTCGGCAGGCTCGACGGAAGACGTCCAGGCGCTCGCGTTGCGAACGGCCGAGGCGATTGATCGCGATCCGCTGGCGACGCCGGCGAGCGTTGCGCGGGCCTGGTCCAAGCGGCGTCAGCAGGCGTTCCGCGCCGCCGTGGTCGCGGACTCCCGAGAGAACTTGGTCGCGCGACTTCGCGAGATCGGCGCTGGAGACCGGCCGTTGGGCTGCGCGCTCGGCACCGCTGGCGACGACGCGCCCAAGGTGGCGTTCTTGTACCCGGGGCAGGGCGCGCAGCGTGTCGGCATGCTCGCGGGCATTCGCGACCGATTCCCCATCGT
>CBDUJZ010000002.1:0-120048 GCA_965367675.1 uncultured Myxococcales bacterium
GATGACACCACGCTCGACCCCATCGGAGACGTCGCCGCTGAGGTCGTCGAAGCGGATGCGGCGGGCGACATCGATGAGTCGGACGCGGTCGCCGAGGACACCGCCCCCGTCGACGTGACTCAGGAGGACGTGTCCACGGAAGACACGTCTGTGGATGACGCTGCCCTTGATGATACGGTGACCGACGACGCGGCGCTGGACGCGGTAGAAGAAGACGCTGCGGTCGACGACACCAGCGCCGACACGAGCGCCGATACCAACACCGAAGACACCGGCGCGGACGTTGTGGAAGACACCACGGACACGTCCGCCGATACGGCGCCCGATTGCGGCTACACAGAGATCGGCACCAACATCGTTTGGTGCTCCGATACGTATCGCTACGTGTCCTCGTTGGAGTCCGCCGAGCGCGACTGCCCGCCGGTCGTGCGCATCCAAGGCAGCGACGCGGACTATGCGGATGTGGCCGCCGCCATCTCCGGTGAGGCCTGCGATGACAGTTGCCTGTGGCGGCTCAATACGTCGGTGACATGGCTACGTTGCGGAGTGAGCGGCGGGTACATCCAGTTCACCGCAGACGGTTGTCCGGACCTGTACGAGTTGCCCGAGGGGCTGTTCACCTCGCTCGATGACTACGACGACGCTCACCCGTGCCCGGATGTGCGACCGGCCGGCCAGTGCGTCACCAACGACGACTGCCCCGGGATTTCGTCCTGCCAGGCCTCCGCGCCCGGCGGCATCTGCGCCACCTGTGGCACGATCGCCGACTGCCCTGACGCCGCCGACGAGTGCTCCGCGTTTGGCGCGTGCGCCATCACCTGCGACGACGACGACGAGTGCCCGCGCGGTCAGAACTGCACCCGCACCAACGTATGCCGTATCTCGGCCTGCGTAGACGGCAGCTGCCCGGACCCGGCGTTCGGTTGCAACTCCAGCGACCTCTGCGAGCGCGTCGCCTGCGACGACTCGGACACCTGCCTCGGCGGCTCGACCTGCGTCTCCGGACGCTGCGTGGTGCTGCCGTAGCGCGTGTTCACGGACCTCCGGAAGGCGTGACCACGCGCCTGCGCTTCGAGAAAATCGCATCCGGTCGCAGAAAGATCCGATCCGAACATCGGGCTGCTCCGTATTGGAATCACACGATCGTCCTCACGAACGTGGCGACACCTCAACGGAGATTTCATGACCCATCGCACTTCATTCGCCTCTCGCTTTGCCATCGCGGCGTCCGCCCTCGCTCTCTGCGCCGCCTGTGGCGACGACATGGAAGACGACGACGCCTCGCTTGCCTTCGACGTGACCTCGACCTCTCAGGTCGCGGCCGCCGAGACTGTGGACTATCTGGTCACCGGCCTGACGGACGGCCAAGCGTACCGCATCACGTTGGTGGTCGCGGGCAACGTAACCGTGGCGGACGGCGTCGGCACGTTCGTCGACAATGACGACAACGGCGCTGCGGACGCCGGCGCTTCGGAGAACGTCGCGCTCATCACCGAGATCAATGGCTCGCCGGTGGCCAACGGCGGCGCTAAGACCGTGCCCGCGGGCACCGATGACCCCGCCGCACCGACCGGAATCTTCCCCATCGACGGCACCATCGCGCTGACCGTCACCGGCGTCGCGGCCGGCGTCGTGTACCCGGTGCTCTACGAGAACGGCGGCGCGTCCACGTTCCTCGAGATCAACGCTGGCGGAGCACCGATCGAGCCCCACGTGGTCGGCGGCGCGGTCAGCGTCTCGGGCACGGTGGTCGTCCCCGCGGTCAACTCCTCCATTCTGTCTGCGGAGACCGTCGACTACAGCATCTTGGGCCTCAACGATGAGCAGGCATACCGCATCACCCTCGTGGTCGCCGAAAACATGACCGCCCCGGGCGACGGTACCGGCATCTTCGTGGACAACGACGACAACGGTGCCGCCGACGCTGGTCCCTCCGAGCTCGTCGCGCTCATCACCACCGTGAACGGCGCGCCCGTCGATAACGGCGGCGCAAAGACCGTGCCCGCGGGCACCGACGACCCGAGCGACCCGTCCGGAATCTACCCGAGCAACGGCGCCATCACAGTGACTGTGTCCGGCGTCTCGACCGGCACGGTGTACCCGGTGATCTACGAAAACGGCGGAGCCTCCACCTTCCTCGAGATCGACGCATCGGGCGTGCCGACGGAGACGTACATCGTCGGCAGCGCGACGACTGTGACCGTGCTGTAAAGCGCGCCGCGTGTCTCCACGCCCCCGCATCGGCGAGCCGCTCTATCTGGAGCGGTGACCTGGCGCGGGGGCGTGTCCGTTTTGGAGCGGGCAGCGTGCTGGCCCGGCGCTAACGAAGCGGCGAGCGCTCTGCGAAGGCCTCATCCACCTCGTGCGGGTCGCTCCGGAGGTCGAAGATGGCCACCTCCGGCTGCGCCCGCTCACCCACTCGGGGGCTGAACCGCGACGAGCCGATACCCGCGCTCACGTACAGCGCACCTGGGTATCGCTCCTCGTCGCGGCAGCCGTACAGACCGTGCACGTACCGGTGCTTGCCCACCCGGCTCAGGAAGAACTCCATCGCGCCGCCGAGCGAGATTTGGCCGGAGTGGGTGTGCCCGCTGAGCACCAAACTCGCGCCGCGCTCCCACAGTGGATCCGCCGACTCTCCGACGTGCGACAGCGCGATGGTGGGGATGCCGGACACCAAGCCGCGGGTCGCTTGATGCACATCGTCGTGGTCGGTGTGCGGGTCGTCGAGGCCAACCAACTGCACGGATTCTCCGCGGACGGTCACCGTGGTCCATGCGTTGCGCAACACCGTGACGCCCGCCTGCTCCAAGGTCGCCACGACCTCATCGGGCCCCGTCCAGTAGTCGTGGTTGCCGAGCACTGCGTAGGCGGGCGCGTTCAGCGCAGCCAAGTATGCCTTGAGCTGCTCCAAGTGGTCGAGGTCGTGGGCCACGTAGTCGCCTGTGAGCAGCACCAAGTCCGGCGCGGCCGCGTTCGCTGCGTCGATCGCCGCCGTCTGAAGCGCGTCCGTCGTGATGCGACCCACGTGCTGGTCGGTCAGGTGCGCGATGCGAAGCGGGCTGTCCGTGGTCTCGCGAAACCGCCGAGGCCCTCCGAAATGGCGAACCTTGAGCTGTCGTGCGGTGGGTCGCCAGTGTGCGTTGAGTGCCATCGAAATCCTTGGAAGAAACAAAGTGTGCTCTACCTTGAACCTCTACGCGCCGACTCCCGTGGCAACCCTGGGTCGCCGTGGTACGTCTCTCAGTCCCGCAACTTCGGACCTTGGCCATGACACGACTTCCGGTTCTCGTCGCCGTCATACATACCGCGTTGGCCATCGCCTCCGTGTGCCACGTACTGTTGTTCAAGCGTCACTCGCGGTCGGCCATCGCGTGGATCACCGCGATCCTGCTGTACCCGATCGCCGGCCCCGTTGCGTATGGGCTGTTCGGCGTCAATCGGATCCGGACCACCTCGCGCAAGCTCCGGAAGGCGTCCAAGGCGCGCCGCGCGCTGCTCGAAGCCGCCGCTGCGGCCGGCGCTCCTCCCGAAGAGCCAGAGCCTGAACCCGCGTCCGTCGTGGACCTCTCCTCGCAGCCGGATGGGCTCTCCGCTCACGAGTGGCGCATGTTGCGCATCGGCCAAAACGTGTCCGGCGCGGCGCTGCACAAGGGCAACGCGATTCAACTGCTCATCGACGGCGACGAAGCGTACCCCGCGATGCTCGCCGCCATCGATGCCGCACAGGACCGCGTGTGGTTCACCACCTACATCTTCGAGACCAACGCCACCGGGCAGCGCTTCATCGACGCGCTCATCGCAGCCAAGCAGCGGGGCGTCGACGTTCGCGTCGTGCTGGACGGCGTCGGCGAGCTGTACTCGTGGGGCCGCGCGCGGAAGGCGCTGCGCCGCGGCGGCGTTCGCGTCCGGCGGTTTCTCCCGCCGCGACTCTTGCCACCGCAGCTGTACATCAACCTGCGAAACCACAGAAAACTGCTGTGCGTCGACTCCTCCGTGGGCTTCGCCGGCGGCATGAACATCGGCGGTCGGCACATGGTGCTGGCGCCCGAAACACGTGAGCCGACGCAAGACGTTCATGGCCGGTTCGAAGGCCCGATCGTCGCCGACCTAGAGCGCCTGTTTCTGCACGATTGGCGGTTCATCACCCGACGCCCCCATCCCTGGGAGCCGTCGCCAGCGATGCGAACGTGGGACCTGGAAGAACGCAAAGACCAAGGCTTCTGCCGCGTCATGTCCGATGGCCCGGACCAGCACCTCAACCAGCTCGAGGCACTCTACACCTCCGTGATCTCGGCCGCCGCCGATACGGTCACCGTGGTGTCTCCGTACTTCCTGCCTTCGGACGCGCTCATCGGTGCGCTCGTCGGGGCAGCACACCGAGGCGTGGTCGCCACCGTCGTCATCCCCGAGCGCTCGAATCAGCCGTACGTGGACCGCGCCACTCAGCGGGTGCTCCCGCGTTTGTTGCGCCAGGGCGTCCATGTCGTGCGCCAGCCGAGCCCGTTCGCTCACACCAAACTCGTGGCGGTCGACGAGCGATACGTGGTGTGCGGCTCGGCCAATATCGACGCGCGGAGCCTGCGCTTGAACTTCGAGGTCGGTGTCGAGGTGGTCGACTCCGAGTTCGCCGCCGCCGTCACTCGCTATCTCGACGAGATCGTGCAGCGCTCGACCCCGCTCACCGACGCGGAGCTCCGCGCGCGCCCGCTGCGAAAGCGCTTGATCGACGGGGTGTTCTGGCTGGCGTCGCCGTACCTGTAGGCAGGGGCTTCAAGCGATGCATCCACACGTTGTGATCGACTTGATCGCCTGGGCGGCGGCCTTCGCTGCAGGGCGCTACGCCAACGCGCTGCGCAAGGACGCCGGCGCGCCGCTGTCAGCGAAGCCGTATCCGGTCGCGTACTTTGCGTGGCTCGCCTGCGGCACACTCGCGGGCGCGTTCGGGCTGGGCACGCTCAATCTGCTGCTGTCGGACCAGCCGAACATCGGCCGAAGCGTCATCGGCGCGCTGGCGGGCGGTATCGTCGCGGTCGAAGCCTACAAGCGGCTCCACGATGTTTCGGGAAGCACCGGCGGCGCGTTCGTGGCGGCGTTCAGCGTTGGCGTCTGCATCGGCCGAATCGGATGCTTCATGTCGGGCCTCGATGATTTCACCCACGGCACCCCGTCCACGCTCCCATGGGCTGTCGACCTGGGCGATGGCGTGCTCCGACACCCCGTGCAACTCTACGAGTCCATCGCCATGGGCGTCTTCGCGCTCAGCTATGGGATCGGCCTTAGGGTTCGCGCGCGGTGGGCCGTCGTCGACGGCTTCTATTGGATGGTGCTCGTGTACGCCGCACAGCGTTTCGTCTGGGAGTTTTTCAAGCCCTACGGCGATGTGCTCGGGCCGCTCGGAATTTTCCAACTGGTCGCGCTGGCGCTCGCCGCATACGCTATCGCCATGCTGAATCGGAGGGTGCCATGAAGAACTTGGTTTTGGCCGGCGTCATCATTGCTCCAGTGGTGCTTGGGTTGACCGGGGTTTGCTCCGTGACGTTGGTGATTGGCGAGCGAGGCTACGCCCCGATCGCCGTGTTCACGGCCGCGATGGGGATCCTCCCGATGCTGTTCGCAGCGGTAGGCGTGCGCGCAACGAACGGCCCCAACCCGTTCTCCGAAATTGTCGCCGGTGTCGGGGGATTGGTGTCCGTCGTCTCAGGGGTGGTCATCGCAGCGGCCAGCCGCGGGGCGCTCGACCGCTGGGGCTACCACGGCGCCAGTGGAACGTGGCCCGAGTTCGCCGCTGTCACGGGCGTGCTCATCGTTGCGGGCCTGGCCCTGATGGCATGGACGGTCACGAGCTACGCCCAGCGGCACGCGAACAACTGAAACTCCTTGCCGGATGGGGCCTACCAACGCCAAGCTCACGCCGGGCTGCGTCGAGCCCTCCATCCCAGCGGAGCCAGTGTGAGTGTCGAACAGCCTTTAGTTCTCCTGCCCAAGCGGTCGTCGTTCCTGTTCCAGCGGGTCGTGCCGGTCGCGGTGTTCTTCGGCGCGATCGCGCTCGCGTGCTCTGTTGCCATACTGGGCTTCGGGGACCCGATCCTCCTCGCACCCGTCTGGGGCATTTACGCGCTGTTCGTCGGATGGGCGGCGTTTACCGCGTCCGTGGCGGTCAAGAAGGAGCGGTACGAGGTGTTCGGCTCGCGCGTCGTCGCCTGCTCGGGCGGCCTGTTCTCCGACCGCCAAACCGACCTCGACTTCCGCAACGTCACGCACGTCAAACAACGGCTCCCGTGGATGCGGTACCGCTTCTTTGATGTCGGCGACGTGATGATCGACTCGGCCGGCAGCGCCGGCGACTCCGTCGTGTTCCAGAGCCTGCGCGATCCCGACGGCGTGTACGCCATGATTCGCGAGCGGCTCAAACAAAACGGGTTCAGCCTCACCGGCCAGGAGCTGCTCCATGAGGAGTCGCCGAGCGCCACCGGCGTCGCTGTCGACCTCGCGCAGACCGGAATCGGCATCGGCATCGGATTTGTGTGGGTCGCGCTCTCGCTCGTCGGCTTCGTGATGGGCTTCGAGGGCGACGGTCCCAAGGGGCGCGAGATGCCCATGCTGGTCCTGGCGGCCGTGGTGTTGGTCCCCATCCTGATGCTCGTTGGAAACATCGCGCTGCTCATCGTGCGCGCGCTCGACCTGCGCCGACGCACGTACCAAATTTACAACGACGTGGTGGAGTACCGAGAGGGCTTCCTTACGCAGAACAACGCGTTCATCCCGTACGAGAACATCGCGGACGCGGACGTCGCTCGAAACCTCGTCGACCAGATGTTCGGCCTCGCGGACGTCAAAATCAGCTGCCAGGGCAGTGGCTCAGAGGTCCGGTTTCGGCGGCTGAAGCACGCGGGCGGCGTTAAGCGTGCGCTCGACCAGGTCGTGCACAACGCCAACGCCGCGCCCGCGCTCTCCGCTGCCGCCGCGGCCATGCCAGGAGCCGACTACGGGGCGTCGGACGCGAGCCCGGTCGCCGCGCACCAGCCCGGAGCGCCTGAGCGCCCGACCCCGCGCGCCGCGCCGCGCCGAATGGATGTGCCCGCGCACGAAATGTGGACCGCCACGCTGTCGCCGGTGCCCCTGCGCTCGCTCGTGACCTTCCTCCCGTTCCTGTGGTTCCCGCCGCTCTGGATCGCCATGATCGCGAGCTGGATTCAAGCCCGCGTTACCCGCTTTGTGGTGACCGCGAACGGCGTTGGAATCCACACGGGCGTCATGAATAAGGTCGAGCGCCAGTACGCATACGACAAAGTGACCGGCGTCATCGTCAAACGTGGGCCGTTCGACCGGCTCATGAAGACGGTCAGCGTACAGATCTGCTCCATTGGCTCCACCCAGCCGCTTGAGATGGGGCACGTGCGTGAGTCCGACCTCGATCTGCCGCGGCTCCTGCGCCAGCTCGGCATCTCGGCCACGCCTGTCGAACGCACCATCCCCGCGCAGTTCACCACCGGAACGTGGCTGCGCGCTGAGCCCGGGAGAATTGTCGTCACCGTGCTGGTCGCGATGGCTTGCGTCGTGGGCACCGTGCTGTCCGAGCAGCCGCTGGTGATGGCGTTCGCGGTGCTTCCCCCGCTGTTCGCGATCCCGTCGTGGTTCTACCGCCGCACCGCCATCGCGCGGCAGAGCTGCACGCTGCACGCAGACCACGTGGAACTGCAGCGCGGCGTCTGGTGGCGCCAGCACACCTTCGCGCGCTACGACGACGTAAAGAAAGCCGAGCTCACGCGGTACCCCGGCGGTACCAACGGCAAGCTGCGCCTGTACCTCGCGGGCGAGCGCGTCACGCAGTCGAACAATGGCGCAGTCGCCATTCCGTACACCGTCGACTGCATCTACGTGGAGCAGATCGACGGCCTGCGCAGTTGGCTCGACGACGTGCTCGAAGAGACGCGAGCGCCCGGCGACACCTCGCCACGGCCCGCCCGAGCCGTCACGACCGAGGTGCGGCCAGCGTTGGCGAACGCGATGGTCCCCACGCTGATCTTCTCGGTGTTCCTGCTGCCCCTCCTGCCGTTTATCGTCGCGTGGGTGATCATCTCCGTGCGCCGCATTCGCTATCGGCTCGAGGCCGGCCGCGTGGTCAAAGAGAGCGGCGTACTGTTCCGAACGCACACCTCGGTGCTGCTCGACCGCATCGACTCCACACAGCAGGGGCAGGGCGCGCTCGGCAAGATGTTCGGCAACGGCTCTGTGACGCTGCTCACCGCGGGCAGCAGCCGCCCGGACCTCGTGGTCGGCAACATCCCCGGGCATAATGACTTTTATCGCGCCCTCCGCGGGTAGCTAGTCGCGCCGGGACAGCAGCGGGAAAACGTTGGAGTTCCAGTGGACGCGCTCGCCCACCGGCTACTGTTCTGGTAGCAACGCGCGAATGAACGTCCAACTTCGTCGAATCCTGTGCTTGGCCTCCATCGTGCTCTCGGCCCCAGTCGCCGGGCAGTCTGCGCAAGATGTAGAGCCTGTTCCCGAAGCCGAAACCGCGCCCGAGGCGACGGTCGCCGCGGAGCCGAACGCCCGTCTGCTCGTTACGTTGGACGAGGTGCTGGAGCGGGCCGGGGCGCAGTCGCCGCTCGTGGCCATCGAGGACGCGCAGATCGAGATGGCTGCCATGCGTCGTCTCGAAGCGCGCTGGAGCCGGATGCCGAGCATTCGCCTCGATTTTGTGGTGGCGCCGTCGCCGCGCGTCGACCTGGAGACGGATCCCGAGACCGGGGAACTAGACCCGTTTAGTAACCGCGACTCCGACGCTGAGCTGCTGGAATCTATTATTGGCGGCGCGGGCCTCGGGCTACGCACCGAGCTAACCGCCGTGGTCCCGATCACCACGTTCGGGAAGATTCGGTTGGCACGACAGTTGGCCGACGTGGGCGTCGACGTGCAGCAGCTTGAGCGTGACGTCGCCGTCCGTGAGTCGCGCTTCGCCGCGCTGCGCGCGTACCTCACCGTGCAGTGGTACGTGGAGGTCAATCGCGTGCTCACGGAGGCTGAGGAACGACTCGACCTCGCGTCGGAAGAGCTCGAGTTCGCCATCGACGACGGAGACCGCACCGCGCGCACCGCGCTGCGTCAGCTGACCATCGCCCGCACCGAGTTCGTGGAGCTGCGCGGCGAAGCCGACGGGCTCGGCATTCTCGCTCGGCACGCGCTCGTGCAGACGTTGGGCCTGCCGACGACCTTCCGCGCGGACCCGCTCGACGAGACCGTCTCGGACGCCGCGCCGCCCAGCCTGGACGATGTGCTCTCGTTTGCGCGCGGTCACCGGCCAGACTACGCGCTGCTCGATTCCGCCAGCCAAGCCGCCGACCTTCAGCGCATGCTGCGTTGGCGCGCGCTCGCCCCCGATATCTACTTCTCCGCCCGCGTCGCACACGCCTGGACCCCCACCGTCGACGATGTGTCGGGCCCGTTCATCAACGACCCGTACAACCGCTTCGGGTTCGGATTCTGGGCTGGCCTGCGCTGGAACATGAACCCGGCGACCCGCGTGGCCCAAGCGCGACGGGCCGACGCTCAAGCCGCTGCCGTCTCCGCGCAGCAGACCGGCGCGTGGCTGGCCATCGAGATGGAAGTCGCCGAGGCGTACTACGAAGCCGCGTCTAAATCCGCGGTGCTCGCGTCCTACGATGATGCCCTTCGCGCGGCCAACGCGTGGCTCAACCAAGCGCAGTTCCAGTACGACCAAGGGCTCGCCGAGTTCTCGGACCTCAAGGAGCCCATGGAGACGTACTACCGGACCATGGGCAGCTACTACGAGGCGCTGTTGCGGTACCGAATGGCCGTCGCCGATCTGGCCCTCAAGTGCGGCGCCGACGACCTGCTCTCGTGGCCCGGCGGTGAATAGACCGCGCCGGCGAACGTCGACCCTATTGCCTCTTACATGAGTGTTGCGATGACCTTTCAACGAATCCGCCCCGCCATCTCCTCCACGATTCTGAGCCTCTTTGTGGGCCTCGCCGCGCCCGCCATGGCCGACGACGCCGTCGCGCCGGCCTCCGCTGCCGTCGAAGCGCCGTCCGCGACCGCGTTCGTCCAGACCCGCGTGGAGCAAATCTTCGCCATCGTGAACGCCGCGGCCCCGGACGAAGCTTCCCTTGAGGCCAAGCGTGAAGAGATGCGCACCGCCATCCGGGACTTCCTGAGCTTCGAGCTGCTCGCCGAGCGGACCTTGGGCGACACGTGGGACACCCGCACGCCGGAGCAGCGCACCGAGTTCGTCGCGCTCCTCCGCGACCTCATCGAGACCAGCTACCTGCGCGACCTCGGGACCTCGAGCGTCGACGATGGCGCCTACACCGCCACCTACACCGGCGAACGCTCCCGCCGTGACCGCACGACCGTCGAAGGCACGGTCTCGGTGTCCGGCGATGAGCACCTGATCGAAGTGAAGATGCAGTCCACCGACGCTGGCTGGCTCGTGTACGACCTCGTCACCGACGACGTCTCGCTCGAAGAGTCCTACGCGGAGAGCTTCGAGTCGATCATCGCCGATGATGGCTGGGACGGCTTGCTGACGCGCATGCGCGAGCGCCTCGACGAGATGCGTGCCGACTAGCCGTCGCGTTCTGTTCGGTGGCTGGCGAGACGCGTTCTGTTCGCCGCCTAGCCCCGTGTTCGCCGCCTAGCCGCCTAGCGCTGACGAGCCGCCTGGGCGCGCGCCGACGTCAGTTGCGCGGTCTGCTGCGGGTCGAGCGTCTGCAGCTCGTTGGCCTGCGACAGCATCGACGCCGCTCGGGACCAGTTCTCCGCCTCTACCGCCGCAACCCCTGCTCTCAGGTACGCGGTTCGAAGCTCGGCGCGAACCGGGACCGGGTCGGCGTTGCGCGCTTCTTGCAGCCGGACCGCCTCGCGAAGGTGCTCCAGCGCGGCGTCGAAGTTGCCGGTTTCCACGGCCTGCAGCCCGTTCAGGCGGCGCAGCTCCACCAGCGGCGGAAGCACGCTGACCTGAACCGCTTCCGCGGCGTCGGCAAACGCGGCGGTGTTCTCGTCGATCGCGCGGTAGCACGCGAGCAGGTTGTTGAAGGCTTCGACGGCCGCGACGGTGTCGTCGCCGAACTGCAAGGCCTCGGCCGCTTGCAGCTGCTCGTTGCAGGCGTCCAAGGCATCCGCGCCGCTCGCCTCGCGGCGCGTGTGGCCGAGCAAAGCCACCACGTTCTGGTTGCTGGGGTCTTCTTCGAGCGCGTCTTCGTAGGCCGCGGCCGCGCGGTGCCAGTCGCCCACGTTCATCGCAGCCGAAGCCGCGGCGATGGCGTCGACCTCGGGCTCGTCCGATGTGCGCGCCAGCATAATGACGAGCGCGGCGCCCACGATAATCGTCGCCGCCAGTGCAGCAGCGACCACGAGAAGCAGGGTGGGGCGGCTCGGAGGCGTGCCGGGCGTCGGAATCTCCACATCCGTCCAGTCCAGCTGGCTCGGCGTCCCCGTGAACACCAGCGGCACGTCGCCCACGTGAACGACCGTGCGCTCTCCGATCATCGTCGGGTGAGAGATCAGCTGTCCGTCGACGAACGTACCGTTGGCGGAGCTCAGATCGCTCAAAATGACCGAGGGGCCCTCGATGCGCACCTCTGCGTGCAGTCGCGACACGCTAGCGTCGATGACGTGGACCTGTGCCGAGGACGAACGACCGATACGGGCCGCGTTGCCGTCGACCGGGAGCACACGCTCGCCTTCGAAGTCGCTGTCGAGCCGGATAAACGTCGGCGTCCATGCGCGCACAGCGTCGGCCGTTCGGATGGCGGAGCCGACGCGGGCTTGCAAGGCGACAGGGTCGGCCTCGAACCGGGCGATGTGGTCACCGATGAGCACCACGGACGCTGGCGTCAGGGCGTGCATGCCCCGGATCTTCTCGCCATCGACCACGACGCCGTTCGCCGAGTGTAGGTCCTCGATGTACGGGCGTCCGAGGTGGATGAAGAACCGGGCGTGCTTCCGCGAGACGCTGTTGGAGTCCAGCGTGACGGTGCACTCGTCGGAGCGTCCGACCGAGATCTCGCCGTCCGAGAACGCAATCGTCTGGCTCACGGTCCCGTTCGTGTCTTCGAATTGGAGGCGGAACGCCATCTAGCAGAGGGCTCGGTTAGGTATTGAATACGGAGGTGTCGAACTCTACTCCGGCTGCGGACAACTCACTAAAGAATCGTGGCACATGGCCGGTCGCGTAAAACTCAAGCCCCGACGGGCCGATTTTACTTTGGAACACGGTGCTGGCTTGCAGTCCATCCGCGTCGACCCCGGCGAGCTCCATGACCTCGCCGACCACGATTTTTCCATCGTGCTCGCGGAGTTGCACCAGCAGGTCAAGGCTGCAGACGAGCTGGCGGCGCAGCGAGCTCACATCGGACGCGCGCCCTTGCAGCGCCATCAGCACCAGCCGGGACATCGCGTCGCCAGCGTTTCGGGCGCCGAACGTGGCCACGAAACCGCAGTGCGAACCGGCCACGTCGAGCAGCCAGTCGACGACCATATCCCCGCCAAACGGGTCCACGACGAGCACGTCGGGCTCTAGCGCTGCGGCGCGCTGCAGCGTGGAGGGCTGAGCGTTGGGCACGTTCTCGAGTCGGACCGTCGTGCGGAGCGGCAGGTTCAGCGACGGCACGTTCTCCACCGCGACGATACGCCGAGGCTGAGCGACACCGGTCACAAGCGCGTTCACAAAGGCGGTCGCGTGGGCGGCGCGCGGTGACGAGACCAGGACGCTGCCGCCGTTCGCGATCGCGGTGTGCAGCGCGGAGAGCATCGCCTCGCTCGCGGTACCCGCGGCCACCAGGTCGGCCGAGGTGCGCGCGTTCATACGCGGCTTCACGACCGAGATGACCGGACCGCCCGAGCTCACCGGGGGCATCACGAGCTCGACGCGCGTTCCATCCGGCAAGCGCACAGCGCCGCCGAGCGGGTCGGGGATGTGCGCGCCGAGAGCGACGCGCCGCGCGACGGCCATCAGCGTCTCGGCGCTACCGAACGCCAGCGGACCGGGCTTGAGCACACCCTTCGCGCGGACGTACACCGCGTCGAATCGGTTGATGTGGATCTCCTCGATGTCCGGGTCGTCGAGGTAGTACTCCAGCGGCCCGAGCCCGATGAGCTCGTTGACCAGCACGTCCAGGATCTCCGACGAGTCGACGAAGCCGTCCGTGGTCGGCATCGCGAGCTTCACCGAGCGTTGGAAGTGCGTTCGCTGTTCGTGCGAGGGCGGATACGTGGTCGGGAGGTCCTCGGTCGCCAAGCTGCCGAGCACGGCGTTGAGCGCGCTCTGGTGGGCCTGCGAGAAGCCTTCGGCGTACACCGACGGCGGAAGGTGCCGCAGGCCTTGGCTGCGATCGCCAGCGTCGTCCCGGTACAGGTTCTGCGGCACGCGCATGGCGCGCGTCGAGTGCTTCCGCTGGATGGTCACCGGGCCGAGCGCTTGCGTTGTTTGCGGCAGCGCGTCGATCGAGACGATGGGTCGGGCGGGCGCGGGCTTCGGCAGCACGGCGGGGCCGATGGGCTCCACGATCGCCGGCGAGGCGGCCGTCGCCGGTGCATCCTCCGCCGGGGTGGGCGTGCCGAACTCAGAGGCGGCCGCAGGGTGCGCCGCGCTGGTCGTGTGGCCGGGACGCTCCGGTGGAGGCGGGGGCGACAGCTCTGAGGTGACCGGCGGCATGGGCGGGCGGCCGTTCTCCGTCTGGGGCTGCGCGAACACCTCGAGCACGTAGTCGCCGATCACGATCTTGTCGTTCTCGAGGATCACCTGCGGCGCCGCGATCTTTCGACCGTTCACGATGGTGCCGTTCGTGCTCTTGAGATCGATCGCCACGAATTTGCCGTCTTTGAGCAGCAGCTTGGCGTGACGCTTGGAGACGCTTCCCTTGCGAAGCACGATGTCATTACCGCGAACGCGGCCGATCGTGACTTCGGTTTGGGCGAACGCGAGGGACTCGGAGGGCTCGCCTCGTTCCGTGACTTTGACGGTGAACATCGCCTGGCTCGTGCGGGTATGAAGAGGCCCTATCTACCGATTTGCGCTCCGTGGGGTCAAGGAAGCGAGCGCATGGCGTCCGCTCCGCGTGGGGGGATGTACGGGCGTGTGTGGCTTCGATCGACGAAGGACTCGACCTGTTTGCGATTGCGGGGGGCCCGCGCTACCCTCGCGCGGCCTCCTCAGGCCCCTCGTGTGCAGCCCGCCTTGAACGAAGTTCGCCCGGTTATATTCGGTAAACACTGCCTGCTCGAACGCATTAGCGTCGGCGGAATGGCAGAGGTGTATCGCGCGCGGCCGTTCAACGCCCCGAGATTCAAACACTTTCTCGCGCTCAAGCGGATTCTCCCGAATCTCGCGGCCGACGAAGAGTTTGTCTCGATGTTCGTCGACGAGGCCAAGATCGCGGTGCAGCTGAACCATCGCGCCGTTTGCCAGATCTACGAGCTCGGCCGACTCGAAGGCTCGTTCTATATCGTCATGGAGTACATCGCGGGCAAAGACGTGCTCGCCCTCCAGAACTGGCTGCGAAAACGACGCAAGATCATGAGCGTCGCGCAGGCCGCCTTTATCGCCGCCGAGATCTGCGAAGGACTCGACTACGCGCACAAGAAGGCCGACGACAACGGCAACCCGCTCAACATCATCCACCGGGACATCAGCCCGCAGAACGTGCTCGTCAGCTACGACGGCGACGTCAAGCTGATCGACTTCGGTATCGCCCGCGCTGCGACGACCAATCAACAGACGCAAGTTGGCGTCCTTAAAGGTAAATTCGGGTACATGTCGCCCGAGCAAGTCGACGCGCAGCCGCTCGACTTCCGGAGCGATATCTTCGCGATCGGCACGCTCCTGTGGGAGATGCTCACCGCCCGCCGGCTGTTCTACGGCGACTCCGACTTTGCGACCCTCGAGAAGGTCCGCTCGGCCGAGATTCAGCCGCCCAGCGCGCGCAACAAGCAGGTGCCAGCCGAGCTTGATCGTATCGTGCTGCGCGCGCTCGCCCGCGACCGCGAAGAGCGGTACCAAACCGCCGGTGAGCTCGCCGCCGACCTGCGTGAGTTCCTCGCGAGCGCGTCGCCCAACTACGGCGCCAATCGGCTCTCCGCCTGGATGGTGAAGAACTTCCCCGCCGAGCTGGAGTCCGAGCGCGCCAAACTCCCGCAGTTTGAGCGCTTCGTCACCGTCGACGACGTCTACGATTACTACGCCGAGCACCCCGAGCTGAGCGGCAACCCGGCGAACAGCGCCGATGGACCGGACGCCACCCAGGTGTTCGACCCCAAAGAGCACGGCAGCCCCGCAGACGAGGTTCTCGCAGCGAACCTGCGCGGCCCGACCCCGGTCGAAGGCACGGCGCCCAAGCTTCCGGAGTCCGGTTTCACGATCAAAGACGGCGAGCTGGAGTTCTCCGGTGACCCGATGGCCTCGCTCGCCGCTCCGCGCGCGGTATCCTCGAGCGGCTTTCCGTCCACGCGCCGTCGGTCGCGAGCGCCTGCGATTGTCGTGGGCCTGCTCGCTGTGGCCATCGCTGCCGCGGCCGCGTTCGTGCTGCTCACGCGTGATACCACCGGCACGCTGCTCGTTCAGACCCACCCGTCCGCCGGCGTGCAGGTGTCTGTGGATGGCGTTCGCCAAGAGGGAACGCCGCCGATCCGGGTCGAAGGGCTCGAGCCCGGCCGCCGCTTGGTCGAAGTGCGACACCCCGATTTCCAGCCGATCCTCGCGGAGGTCGACATTGTCGCCGGCGCGACCACGGACCTGAACCGCACCCTCGAAGCGGTGGTGGCGCGTGACGGACACGTCGCGCTCTCGCTGAGCGACTCTGCCGCCCAAGTGTACCTCGACGGCGGCGTCGTCGGCGGGCAGGGCGCGTCGCGCTCGTTCCCCGTTTCGGCGGGCGAGTCGCACGTGGTTGAGGTGGTCCAGCCGGGCCACTTTGTGGAGCGCTACGAGGTCGAAGTCCCCGAAGGTGGCCGCTTTGAGCGGACGGTCTCGATGCGGCCCGTGGTCGGAAACATCACCGTCCGGAGCGACCCCGGCGGCGAGGTGTTCCTCGACGGCGTCGCGCATGGCGACACCACCGACGGCGTGGTGACCATCCCCGAGTTGGATGTGCGCCAGACCTACGCCCTCGAGATTCGACCGTCATCGCCCAGCTTCCGGCAGTACACGACCACCGTGGTGTTCGACACGTACTACGACCTGCAGTTGCGACCCCGCTTGGCCCGACGCGGCACCCCGGTGAACGACGAAGACGTCACCTTTGGGTATCTCGCCACCGGCGCCGCCGACCGCTGGTACCAGGTGCTGGTCGACGGCCGCGACACGGGGCTGGTCACGCCGATCTCGGAGAGCGCACCGCTCGCGCTGAAGACCGGCGACCGAACCATCAGCTTCGTCCGCCCGGGCGACAGCCGCGAGGTCCGGGTTCAGGTCCGCGAAGGACAAACGCTTACGGTACAAATTCCCGAAGGATAACCGCATGGAAACCGCCTACGACACACCTCTGGCGGCCCCTGCGGGCGCGACCCACCACTACGGCGACCGCGTTCACATCCTATCCGACAGCTTTGCGCTGACCTTGCTCTCCCGGTTGTGCACCGCCCAGGTGGTCCAACCGGAGTTCAACACGCTCATCGCGACGCTATACCGTCATCTGATGGTGGCCTACTCGAACACCATCTGGCCGACCGCGCAGGTCGAAGTTCCTACGCGGATGGCCGACGCCCACCCCGGCGGCGTGTTCCGCGGCAAGGTCTTCGAGCGCGACACGTCGGTCGTGTGTGTAGACGTCGCGCGGGCAGGAATTCTGCCGTCGCAGGTGTGTTTCGAGCTCGCGAACACGCTGCTGGAGCCGTCTGGCGTTCGGCAGGACCACATCGTGATGGCGCGGACGGTCGACGAATCGGGCGCGGTGGTTGGCGCAGACCTCAGCGGCGCCAAAATTGGCGGACCGATCGACGGCCGCCATGTGCTTTTTCCTGACCCGATGGGCGCGACCGGATCTTCGCTGGATCTCGCTATCCGCCACTACAAGACGCACATCGGTGCGGCGCCCGCGAGCATTTCGACGTTGAACTTGATGGTCACGCCAGAGTACTTGCGTGCGATGACCGAGCGCCATCCCGAAGTTCACGTATTCGCTCTCCGCGTCGATCGCGGCGCGTCGCCCGCCGATGTGCAGGCGTCGCCGCTTGGAGCGCGCTGGGACGAGGAATCTGGACTTACCGATGTGGACTACATTGTCCCCGGCGGTGGCGGCTTCGGTGAGCTCATGAACAACAGCTACTGCTGATGACTTCGACCTTTGAATCGCCGAAAATTCGCCCGCTGCTCGATACGGAGACTCTCGCCAAGCGGCTGGACGAACTCGCCGAGGAAATCAGCCGAGATTACGAAGGTTTAGATCCGATTTTCGTGTGCACTTTGAAGGGCTCCATGCCCTTCTTTGTAGACCTCACGCGACGTATCCAGATCCCGCTGCGTTTCGACTACATCGCGGTCGCGTCGTACTCCGGTACGCAGAGCACCGGCGTGGTGAAGTTCACCGCGGACCTGAGTGAGTCGATCGAGAACCAACACGTGATCCTGGTCGAGGACATCGTCGATACCGGGCTCACCGTCAGCTACCTGTTCGACGCGCTCGGCGCGCGGCGCCCCGCGTCGCTGTCGCTCGTTTCGCTGCTCAACAAGGACGCCCACCGAAAGGTCGACGTTCCGATCCGCTACCGCGGCTTCGACATCGCGGACGAGTTCGTGGTGGGATACGGCTTGGACTACGAGCAGTACTTCCGGAACATCCCGTACGTGGGCGTGCTCGAAGAGATTCCGACGGCGATGCGCTAGAGGCGGGCAGGGCGTGAGCCCGTCTGTTTCTGCACTCTGTTCCGCGCGCGGCGCCTATCGCGTCGACGCGGCCACGTTCTTCACGCTGGCGTACCGACGCAGGAACTCTTCGTGGCGCTCCTTGAACTCGATGGCGTAGTCACGGCCGATGGCGGTGTCGTTCGCTCGATCCGCCGCGATCTGCATCACGTCGACCAAGTCCTGGACGGTGGTCATCGTGCGTTCAACGCGTTCGGAGTCGTCGCCGACCAAGGTCACGGTGCGGACCGACGTGCCCCAGCCATCCACGAAGATGATCTGCACCGTTTGGTGTTCGGCGTGGATGGTCTGCTGGACCAGGTAGCCGGGCATGTCCGGCAGGTTGGAATCGAGAACGATGATGTCCGGCGGGCCGGCGCTCATCTTGTCCAAGATCTCGCCACCGGTGCTCATCGGCGGGGCGATATCGAGGTTGAGCCGGGGCCCCAGCGAGCTGACGCCGGCGGAGAACTCACGGTCGGAGTGCGCGAGCCAGGTGACGACGGCGCGCTTGGGCTCGACGGCGCCCGGGTTGGACAGCTGGCGAACCGCGCGAGACATCTCTCGGTTTTCGCGGGCCAGCGTCAGGAAGGTGTTGAGCGCAAAGTCGGCGAACTCCGCGACTTGGCCAAGCGAGTTGGCGGCAGCCGAGTTCCCGGATTTGGCCTTAGCGAGGGCGTCCTCGGCCGTTCGCGCACGCAGCTGCCACTCGAGCAGGCGAGCGACGCGCGCGCGGCGTCGTTCGAGCGCCAGGTTGATACGCTGGTGCACGTCGACCACGTCGAACGGCTTGGAGATTATGTCGACGGCGCCGCCGCGAAGCATCTCTTGCAGTAGGGCTGGCGAGACGTTTGCCGCTGAGAAGATCAGCGTGCTGTCTGGCTGTAGAGACCGCACTTGGTTGGCGAATTGCTCGATCGGAATCGCCGCCCCGGCGGCAACGAGCACGATCGGAAAGCTCGTGGCCTCTAGCGCTTTGAGCACTGAGCCCGCGCTATCCGCCGCGTACACGTGGTATCCCGCTTGAGAGAGGGCGTCGTAAAGACGCGACTCTTGTGCGGGGTCCGATTCCAAGATGAGGATTGCTTCGCCTGCCATAACTCCCGTGGGCGTCCCCGACAGTAACACGCGATGGGATGCGCGCCAATTGTGGCAGCCGTCGTCGAGCGTTTCGTGGGTCGGCCCGCGTCGGGGGCTACTCGAGCGAGAGCAAGTACGCGGTCAGGTCGTCCCAGTCGGCGTCGTCGAAGCCTGTGGTGACGCCGTGCGCGCCGCCGCCGGCCTCGATGGCTGCTCGGAGGGTCGGAGCGGATCCGTCGTGCAAATAGGGGGCGGTGTTCCAGACGCCGCGGAGGGTGGGCGTATCGAGCCCCGTCAGCTCCCCGTTGAGGCGCATGCCGCTGGCGTCCGAGAGGGTGCCGACGTCGTGCAGCACGGGTACGCCGTCGACCAGCGCGCTGTCGGTCATCGCGTCGCCGGAGTGGCAGCTGGTGCATCCGGTTTCGGTCGACTCGAACAGCATACGCCCGCGCTGCGCAGACTCTGTGAGCGCGCCTGTCGGGTCACGGAAGGGGCTGCGGGGGAACGTGTCCAGGGACGAGACGTACGCGGCGAGTGCGTCGAGGTCGGGGCTGAGGCCGGCCTTGGGGGCGCCCAGCGAGCGGTCGTGGTCGCCGCTAAAGAAGTCTGCGTCGTCGAGCAGGCCGGTGCCGGCGAACGGCCCGCGGATGTCGTGCTCGAAGTCCTGAATCTCGTCGAAGTTCGCGCTCCAGTGGACGGGGCCGTGGCCCATTCCGGCGCGGCCAAGCAGGGTGATCGTGTTGCGCATTCCCTCGCCACGGCCGGTGAAGTCCCAGGTCTGGCGGTCGGTCTCTCCGTCTAGGTGGCAGTGGGCACAGGCGACGTAGGAGTCTTGCGTGAGGCGCACGTCGAAGCTGTCGTTGAACAACTGCTTGCCGCGGAGCAGCTCCTCGGACAGCGGCTCCGAGGACACGAGCGACAGGCGCTGCAGCGGGTCGAACGTAGCGCCGAATCCGTGGGCATCGATGACGACCAGCTCGCGTGACAGGTACGCGTCCACGAGTAGCAGCGTGCCGTCGGGGGAGATCGCGACGTCTTGGGGAGCGAACCCGACCTCGGTTTGAGAGCCCGATGCGGCGTTGTTGAACGCGTCGAGCCGCTCGAGCGCGCGGCTGCCCCGCATGGCGATGTAGATGTAGTCGCCGCGTGGCGAGTAGACGGCGGACGATGGGAGCCCGCGGTCGTCGAAGCGCTTGCGACGGTCGGGATCTTCGCTGCCGTCCGCGAGGTTGATGAACCCGACGACGGCGCGGACGGTGGTTTCGTGCGTGATGTCCGTGTCGGCCAGGTACAGGCCGTAGCCGACATTGGCTTGTAGCGCCGGCACGAGGGCGTCCCGACCGTTCGGGGACACGGCCAGGTGGTCTAGGTACGTTGGGACGCCGCCGGATTCGGTGTCCGAGGGGCGCACGTCGTCGTAGGCGAGTGCAATCGGCGTCTCGAGCGTGAGGGAGTTCAGGTCGACGACCGTGATCTCACCCACTTCGTCGGAGCGCCAGCGCGTGATGGCGGCGCGGTGGTCCGGAAGCAGGGTGACGCCGCGAGGGTCGGGTCCGAGCGACACTTGCGGGGTGTCGGCGGTGGGGGTGTCGAAGATGGCGAGGGCTTGTGCGCCTTGCTGCACCACGAGCAGTCGGCCCTCATCGTCGGCGACGATGCCGAACGGGCGGCTGCCCCACGGCAATTCCAGGTCGTCTGTGCGCGAGCCGGACTCGGTGTCGAGCAGCGCCACCCGGTCCTCGCCGGGGCACGAGATGGCGAGCCAGTCCTGCCATTGGGCCACGTTCCGCGGGCCTCGGCAGGTCGCGTAGCGCGCTTCGAGCGACAAGGTGCCGGTGGCGAGGCCTGCGAAGATGGACACTTCGTCGGAGTCTGGGCTGACGACGGCCACACGGTCGCCGTCGGCGAGGACGGCGATGGAGCCGCTGCGACGTGGGGCGAACGCGGGCGGCGCCGTGACGGTCACGAGTCCATCCGCGCGCTCCTTCTCCCGGCTGTCGTTCTCTACGGTCAGCGTGGCGCGGACTCGGCCTTCTTGGGTGAACGGCACTTCGACGGTGGGGCTCGAGGAGGGGCCGAAGACCCGCCCGTCGCTCAGGTTCCACGTGTACTTCGTGGCGCCGGTGGAGCCGGAGGCGTCCAGTGTGACAGTGGCGTTTAGGTCCACGTGGCGCGGCACCACGGCGACAGCGACCAGAGGGACGACTTGGCCGTCTACTTCGGAGGCCGCGTCGGACGCGGAATCGGGTGCAGCGTCTGCTGCGGAATCGGCGGCGGCATCTGGGGCTTGTACGTCCGATCCTGCGTCCGTGAGATCTACGCTGACGTCCGCGCCGTCCGGCGGCGTGCTGTCATCGCCGCAGCTCGCGACGCCGATGAGCAAGACGGCCGCGCTGGCGAGCCTTCGTCCATTGGCGCTCCACATGCCGTGCGCCCTCATTCGACGGTACGGAACTGCATCGTGAACGTCTCGGCGATCGGGTTACCGTTGAAGTCGACGATGCCGCCGGCGGGCACCTCGAAGGTGTAGTCGGTTGCTGGCTTGAGGGGCTCGGTGGGGGCGAAGTTCACGATCGCCTCTTGCGTCGAGATGTAGCCGTCCACGCGGGTGAGCGCGGGGTCGGTTCCGGTCTCGTAGAGCCGCACGCTGCCTTCCCACGCGCTGCTCGGGTCGACCATCTCGTTGAAGGTGATGCCGATGCGGCTGGTGAGCGCGAGGTCGGTAGCGCCGTCGTTGGGGTAGACCCAGTTCAGCACGGGCGGGGTCGAGTCGGGCGCCATCTGGTAGGGCGCGATCGCGCTGCCTTGGTCCTGGTTCGCGTCGTCGTCGACGGACAGCACGACGGTGTTCCCGATGGGGGTCAGCGTGTCCAAGTCGCCTTCCAGGTCGAGCGTAGTCACTAGCTGGATGTCGCTCAGGTCGCTGACGTCGTAGATGACCGCCGTGGACGACTCGCCGGTGAAGGCGAGGCCTTCTTTGGCGAACACGTAACCGCCATTGAACGGCGAATGGAACTCTCCGGCTTTGACCGGGTTCATCGGGTCGCGGATGTCGTACACGAACAGGCCGCCGCCGCTGCTCTTGCGCGCGTACCAGGAGTAGCCGCCGCTGACGTTCGAGAAGTAGTTCTCACGCGGCGTGTCGGTGCTGTCGACGGTCAGGAACGTGTTCAAGAGGAACGGGTCCGTGGGGTCCGAGATGTCCATCAGGGCGGTCTGCGGGCCCTCGGCGGCGGACACCACCAGCAGGTTTCCGACGGCGTGGACTTGGCCGGCCCGCATGATGGGGTCGAACGTGTACATGCCCACGAACTCGGGGTTCGTGGGGTCGCTGGCGTCTACAATGTGGATGCCGTTGTCCGCGCTTGCGACGTACGCGTACGGCGCCTGGTAGAACACTGAGAGCGGCACGCGCGCGTATGAGTCGGGGTACCGGCCACCGGGCAACACGATGCCAGCCACGGCCTCGGGCGCGGTGGAATCGCTCACGTCCCAGAACTGAATTCCGGCGTTTCCGTCGGTGATGGGCTGCGTGATGTCGAAGTAGTTCACTGCCGCCCACTCGCCGCCGGCGTAGGCCGCAAAGCCCATCGCGTGGGTCTCGCGCATGTACGCGCTATGTCCCGAGCCTACGGTGGTTGGGTTGCAGGGGTCGGACACGTCGAAGAACGTGACGCCGCCAGCGCCGAACTCGGGCGCCCACGGCATGACCAGATAGCCGTCGTACATTACGACCAAGTTGTGGTGGTCGGTGAAGTCTTGGTCGCCGCCGTCGAGGTACGCGCAGTTCTCGTAGAGCTCGTCCTCGGTGAAGGTCACGGTGGAGGCGCCCGGGCCGTTGTTGGCGGGCCATGCTCCCGGTTCCGGATACGGGCGCGCGGGGTCCGCGACGTCGGCCGTATCCGTGGTGTCGGCCGTGTCTACGTCGCCCGAACCGTCGCTCGTGTCCGCATCCCAGACGTCCTCGGTGGCTACGTCCGTCAGGTCGACATCCGTCGCCGCGTCTGCAGGGTTGGCGTCGTTGTCGCCGCACCCAGTGGCAGCGGCGGTGGCGAGAAGCGCGGCAAGTGAGAATCGGAGTCGCATGGTAGGCACGGGAGGCGTGAAGGCGCAGGGTGAGCGGCGACGAGTCTAGCGGCACCATGCGTTGGAGGCCATACTGTCGCCAGCGCTCCACCGCGGTGCATTGCAACCGCGGAGCGCCATCGCACATCGGTCTTCTCGCCACTGCTGCCCATCGGCTTGCGCGCTTCGACCCCCACTGGCTCACGCCGTTGTTCCGGACTCGAAATGAGCAAAATGACTGAGTTTCCGCCAAACCCGTACAACGCCTTTTGTTGGGTCGTTGGGGAGCCTGAGATCGGCGACGGCTGCTGGGTGGGCGCATTTACGATGCTCGACGGATCCGGTGGACTGCGCGTCGGAGCCGGCTGCGACATCTCGTCGGGCGCACAGATCGTGACGCACTCGTCGGCACGTAGAACCGTGACCGCGCGGGCATATCCCTCGGTGGACCGCGCGCCGGTCGAGATCGGAGACCACGTGTTCGTGGGCACCAACGCGGTCATTCTGATGGGCAGCACCATCGGCGCGCACTCGATCGTAGCGGCCGGCGCGGTGGTGTCCGAGGGGAGCTCGTTCCCCCCGTACAGCTTGATCGCCGGAGTCCCCGCGGTCCGAAAAGGGGACGTGCGGTGGACTCCGGATTCGCCGTAGAAGACGCCTGCCTTAAGGCACGCGCTCTATGCGGCTCGCTGAGGAACGGGCGTGCGCTCGGCTAGGTGCCGAGCAGCAGGCCCGCTTCGCGCATCGCCTTCACGAGCTGCTCGACCGCGACGTCGACATCGACGTCTTCGAGCGAGAACTCCAGGTCCGGGTTCGTGGGCTCCTCGAAGTCCGGGAGGGGCTCCGAGAGCTCACCGGCGTCGGAGCGGGCGTACAGGTCGCGGCTGTCTTGTTCGCGGCACACGGACTCGGGCGTGGAGAGGAAAACTTCCATGAAGCGTTCTTCGCCGATCTTGTCGCGCGCGGCTTCGCGCTCGGCCAGCGTCGGCGCGTTGAACGCCGCGATGGTCACCAGTCCGGCTGCTGCAAAGCGCCGGGCGGTGTGCGCAGCGTCGAGCGGCGTGAAGTCCCGCACGTGCTCGGGGATCTCCACGTCACCGTGGTCGTCGGCGTCGAGGACGGTCGGGAAGTACCCGAGGTCGAACAGGCGGCGCTCCAAGGCGTAAGCCAGGGTCGACTTGCCGGCGCTCGGACGACCGGTGATCCACACCGTGCCGCCACGCTGCCCAAAGCGCGCAGAGCGCTCGCGCGACGTGACACCACTGCGCGGCCCGCTCTCGGTGTTCACCAGCCCTGCGAGGGCACCGGTGGAGCCGGACGGCTGAATCATGCCCGCGGCGACGGTCTCGTTGGTCAACGAGTCGATGATGATGAACGCGCCCATGCTGCGGTTCGACGGGTAGGGGTCGAACACCAGCGGGCGGTGCGTGGTCAGCGTAATGTGACCGATGTCGTTCATCTCAAGCGTCTCGGCGTCGAGTCGCTCGAGCGTCTCGAGGTCCGCCTTCCAGCCCACCTTTGCGATGTCGGCCCGCACGTAGCGGGTGGTGTGCTTGAGCAGGTAAGTCTTGCCCGGATCGAGCGCGGTCTCGTGCATCCACACGACCATCGCCTCGACGGTGCGGTCCACCTGCGGCTCGTTGCCGGCCAGGCACAACACATCGCCGCGCGAGCAGTCGATCTCATCTTCCAGGCGGATGGTGATCGACTGCGGGGTGAACGCTTCTTCGAGCTCACCGTCGTAGGTGTCGATGCTGGCGACGCGGCTGATCTGACCCGAGGGCATGACCTTTACGGTGTCTCCCTTTTGGACCACGCCGCTGGCGATACGACCGGCGAATCCGCGGTAGTTCAGGTTCGGACGGAGCACGTATTGCACGGGCATCCGGAAATCGTCGAAGTTCAGGTCGGCGCCGCTGTCGACGGTCTCCAAGTACTCGAGGATCGTGGGGCCTTGGTACCAATCCATGTTGGTCGAGCGCTGCACCACGTTGTCGCCGACGAGGGCGCTGACGGGCACGAACGCGACCTCGTGGAAGCTCAGGTCGTTCGCAAACGCGCGGAAGTCTGCCTTGATCTGCTTGTACACATCGGCCGACCAGTCGCGCAGGTCCATCTTGTTGATGGCGACGAGCAGGTGCGGGATGCCGAGCAGAGAGGCGATGTACGCGTGGCGACGCGACTGCTGGAGCACGCCGAGCCGGGCGTCGATCAGGATGATCGCGACGTCGGCCGTGGAGGCGCCGGTGGCCATGTTGCGCGTGTACTCCACGTGCCCAGGCGTGTCGGCGATGATGAATTTGCGCTGCTTGGTCGTGAAGTAGCGGTACGCGACGTCGATCGTGATGCCTTGCTCACGCTCGGCGGCGAGGCCGTCGGTGATGCGGGCGAGGTCGACTTCGCCGTCCGGGCCCGTGCGGGCGTCGGCGAGTTGGTCTTCGTAGACGCCGCCGGTGTCGAACAGCAGTCGCCCGATGAGGGTCGACTTGCCGTCGTCTACCGAGCCCACGGTGACAAAGCGCAGGAGCTCTTTGTTCTCGTGGCGCTTGAGGAACGTGATGATGTCAGTGTCGAGGCGGTCTGCAGTAATCACTAGAAGTACCCCTCTTTCTTTTTCTGTTCCATCGAGCCGGCCTCATCGTAATCGATGATGCGGCCTTGGCGTTCCGAGAACTTGGTGTCGAGCATCTCTTGGATGATCTCGGGCACGGTCGCGGCGGACGAGAGCACGGCGCCGGTGGTCGGGTAACAACCCAACGTGCGGAAGCGCGACATCTTCATCTGCGGCTCTTCGCCGGGCTTGAGCGGGATACGGTCGTCGTCGACCATAATCCACGCGCCGTCTCGCTCAACGAGCGGTCGCTCGGCGGCAAAGTACAGCGGCACCAGCGGGATGTTCTCCAGCCAGATGTATTGCCACACGTCCAACTCGGTCCAGTTCGAGATCGGGAACGCGCGGATGCTCTGCCCCTTGCGGACCTTACCGTTGTACAGGCTCCAAAGCTCGGGGCGCTGTCCCTTCGGGTCCCACTGGTGGAACTCGTCACGGAAGGAGTAGATACGCTCCTTGGCCCGCGACTTTTCTTCGTCGCGTCGGGCACCGCCGAAGGCCGCGTCGTACTGGCCGGCGTTGAGCGCTTGGCGCAACGCGACCGTCTTGTACTCGTGCGTGTACTTCTGCGAGCCGTGGTCCCAGGGCGTAATGCCCGCGGCGACGGCTTCTTTGTTGGTATGCACCAGCAGATTCAGGTTGTTCTCGGCGCAGAAAGCGTCGCGAAACTCCGTCATCGCGTGGAATTTATACGTGGTGTCGATGTGCAGCAGCTTGAACGGTACTGGCGCGGGGTGAAAGGCCTTGAGGGCCAACCGCACGAGCACAGACGAGTCTTTGCCGATCGAATAGAGCATCACCGGATTTTCGAATTCGGCAGCGACTTCACGAATGATGTGAATCGCCTCGGCTTCGAGTGCACGGAGATGGGTGAGGGTGCGTCGGCCAATGCCGGCGGCTTCAGGGTCGTTGCTCACGGTCCAACCGGGGGGTGGGGCAGCGGGAGATGCCTGTTAGCCATACGGTGCTAGGTTTGCAACCGGGGGCTGGCGAGTCGGACCGGATTCGCGCCGCCTCCCGTAAGATGGGTAGCAATCTGGAGGTGTTAGCGCTAATCAGCGCGCCAACTCTACACCCCGCAATGTCGTGCAGCGTTTCCGCCTCCTCGCCGTCCTTTCTCTTGTCGTTGTAAGCGCCTCCGTGCTCGCCTGCACCGGTAGCTGTGCGGGCGCCTCCGAGCACACCGCGGCCGCCGTTGAGCCGACCGAAGCGCTCCCGATCGACGAAGGCTCCGGCCTTGAAGTTGCCGAGCCTGAGCCGGTACCGGAGCCTGAACCCGAGCCGGAGCCGGAGCCCACCTGCGACCTCGGCATCCCCGACGGCAGCGGTGGTTGCATCATCACGCCCGAAGATCGACGGGGCGCGATGACCCCGGAAGCCCGCTGGGACCACGTCCTCACGAGCTGCCCCGATCCTGAACTCGGCTCGTTCGCTGCGTCTTGGACGTGGGTTCCGGAAGGCACGGAGATCGAGATGGCCGGCTTCGACGTGGAAGGCGACGGCACCACGTTCGATCTGCTCTCCGACTTCGAAGGCACCTCTATTATCATCCGCGTGCGCGAGGCCGGGACGCGCGTGAAGCTCGCCGTCATCAAAACGACCACGTCGAATACGCGGGTCGAAGCGGAGCTGTTCGCGCACCGTATCTCCACGTTCCTCGGGTTCGGCGAGCTCGTGCCGGACGTGCACCCCATCGCGCTCGCCGGCGGCGGCCTCATCAAGCTGGCCGACCTGCTCGACGACGTGCGCTACAGCGACGAGAACAAGGAGCGCCGTCGCCGGAACGTGGTGCGCGCCGCCCGCGCAGCGTCCGAGAACGGCGACGTGTTCATGGGAGCGATGAAGCCGTGGCTGACCGCGTTCATCTTCCACTCTGGACTCGGCCACCGCGAATCGCTCGGTGAGTCCGACGTGATGTACTACCTGCGCGCCGGCCGCCGGCAGCCGACCGACGAGGTCATCCGCCTGCGTCAGTACACGCGCTTGTACGAGCCGCTCGGCACGCACCAAGGCACCATCACCATGTGGCAGCTCGCCGAAGACCTCTCCAATCTGATGCTGCTGGACGCGCTGGTCGGTCAGAACGACCGCTTCCCGGGGGGCAACCTGCACTTCATCTCGGTGGCGGGCGAAGAGGTTGAAGTCGGCGAGCGTCGCGGGCGACCCATCTTTGAGATGGGCGAGGTGCGGCTGCTCGCGCTCGACAACGGCGCGGCGCTGCACGATTCGATCGGCAGCGGCATCCGTGACCTCCGCGGCGACATCGTCCGTGGCACCCGCGTGGAGCGTTTCGAGCGAGAGACGCTGGAGCGGCTCGACGCGCTGGGCCGACGGTTGCTCGGACGCGGCTGCGAGGTGGAGCCGTTCGAGGACGAGGTCGAGGCCATCTGGGAATACCTGGGGCTGGAGCTTGAAGAAGATCGCGAGATGGCGCTCGGCTACTTGGCTCGCGTGTACGAATACGTTGAGGAGCTGGAATCGGACCACGACGGTGACCTGTACATCGAGGCCGTCCTCACCCCGCCCGACGAGGGCAGCGGGGAGGGCGCAGAAGCCGATGGCAGCGGCGATTCCGCGTTTCTCAGCATCGACGGCGTAGAGCCGTTGCCCGGTGAAATTGACGAAGCCGTGGCAGCCGAGTGACCCCCAGCCGGGTGACCGCTGCACGGAATCGACGTTAGCGACTTGTTCGGAATGCGCGCCTTACGTATGGTTCGCGCCGAATTCCCCAGGAGACAACCTCATGCGCTCAGTACGATATCTCATTCTTCCGGCGGCCATGCTCGCCCTCGCCGCATGCGGCGACGATGAAACCCCCTCCGACTCCGATGTGCTCGAGGACGTTGGCGTTGAAGACGCTGGCGGCGACACCACCGACACGTCCGTCGGGCGCGATGTTCCCGGCGCAGATACGGCTGTGGACGTTGTCGAAGAGACCGTCGAGCAAGACGTTGCCGAGGACACCGCCGCACCGGACGTCGCACAGGACACCGCGGCGGACACCCGCACCGACGCGCCTGTAACGCCCGCCGAGTGTGGCAACGGCGTGCGCGAGACCGGCGAAATCTGCGACGGCGAAGACGTGCTCACCGGCGTCACCTGCCAAGAGCAGGGTTTCCTCGCGGGCGAAATCGCATGCTCCGACTCCTGCTTCCTCGACACCTCCGGCTGCTACGCGCAGCAGTGTGGCGACGACTTCATCTCGGGCACTGAAGAGTGCGAAGGCGACGCGGGCACCGCGACGTGCGCTTCCCTCGGCTTCGCGCCGAACGGTGATGACGCGGTCGCATGCGGCGACACCTGCATGTTCGACACGAGCGACTGCTCGGACGCCATCTGCGGCAACGACAACTTCGAAGAGGGCTTTGAGCCGTGCGACGGCGACCTTTTCGGTACCGCCACGTGCCGTACGCTCGGCTTCTACGACGGCGAGATCTCGTGCCCCGACGATTGCTCGGCGATCGACGACTCGGCGTGCATTGAGAACGTGTGCGGAAACGAGACGGTCGAAGGTCCTGAGTTCTGCGACGGCACCGGCTCCGTGCTGGTGGCGTGCTCCGAGCTGGATAACCCGGAGGGTGAGGGCAACTTCGCCGGTGGTGTGCTCGGCTGCGCCTCCGACTGCCTCGACTACGACACCGCGGGTTGCTTGGCCGAGGCCGGCTTCGACGACGCCGACGGTGACCTCGTCCCCGACGCCGACGACAACTGCGTCGACATCGCGAACCCGTACCAGCTCGACATCGACCACGATGGCATCGGCAACGTCTGTGATGACGCGCTCGTGCTCGACGTGCTCGTCGCCGACGCGGAGAACAACTTCGCGACGCAGGCCCGCGCCACGGGCACTGAGCCCATCATCCACGACTTCAACCGCGTGGTCGCCAGCGCCTCGGCGAGCCTCACGTTCGACGACCTCGGCGTGATGACCTCCACCTTCTCGGTGGTGTTCGAAGACTCCAACGAGACCGTGACCGCCGAAGGCGTGACGGTCGAGATGGCGATCTCGAACGCGGACATGGTTGTGGCGACGGAGTTCGCGACCGACAGCGCCGATGGCTACGCCTCGGGCGAAGTGACCGGCCCGAACGACGTCATCTCCGCCGCGTTCTCTGCGAGCGGCATGGCGAACGACCAGGCCGTCGACATCGATGAGGTCGTGACGTTTACCGCCACCACGTCGTTGTACTCCCACTTCGATCGCGCCTACACGTTCACCATCGACGCGCCGGAGCTGCTCATCGGCGAATTCACGTACGTGCATACGCAGGAGCTCATCCCGGGCTCCGGTATCGGATTCCCCACGGATGTTCCGGTGCAGATCGTGGGTCTGTCGGGAAGCTTCACGGTCGAAGCCGAGTAGTCTTCACGACAACGAACAAACGCGCGCCATTGCGGCGCGCGTTTGTTCGTTTTTGGGTCTAGTGCTCGGACAAATCCGTCGGACCGCGTCGCGCTTACAGGCGGCTGGTAATCGCGTCGAGCGTGAACGTGATGTCGGCCGGGTCGGGCTTCAGAATCTCCACGAGCATCGCCTCCATGCCGGGTCGGAGGACGCTGAAGTGATTCGCGCCGGGAACCACAAAGGCGGTCACCGCGTCGCTTCCCGCTTCTCCGAGCTGTAGGGTCGCCGCCGCGTTGCCTCGCTCGGCGCCCTCGACGATCCACGTGGGCGTGGTGACCTCGTCGATCCAGTGGATGGGCGCACGCGCGCGGAGCTCGTCCGCCGGCAAGTCTCGCGGGGGACAGTTTCGGTTGTACTCAGCGGGGTCACTCTCGGGCCCAAACGCAAACCCAGCGGCGAAGCGGTCGGTGCTCTCAAGCGCTAAGAGCGCGACCACGCCGCCGGTGCTGTGTCCCCCGATGTACACCCGATCGGGGTCCACATCGGGTCGGGCCGCCAGAAAGTCGGCTGCGGCGAGCACATCGTCGACCTCTCCGAGGAAGCACTCCGGATTTCCGGGGCTTCCGGTTTGGCCGCGCAGGGCGGCGCGCATGACCACCAAGTCTTGTCCCAGCAGAACCGCGCCGGATTGGTCGTTCTCCCGAGGGCCTTCGGTCCACATGCCATCGTATAGGCCCCAGTTGAATCCGCCGGAGATCCACAGGATGGCGGGGTGGGGCCCGTCATCGCGCACCGGGGTTATATACGCCGGGCTGTCGCCCATCGGCGCCGGGTATCGGACCATCTCGAACACACCTTCGGGCGGCGTTGGTGCCACGTTCGGGCTTTGACTGCGCGCGAGTTGCGTGGTGATCGCCGCCCGCGCGGCGACCAGCGAGAACGTGTGCTCCTCCGCTTGCCCCTCCTGCTGCGCTGCGCTCGATGGTTCCGCGGCGACTCCAGTGCTGGGCTCGGCCGCGGCTTCTTCACTAGGCTCAGCGGCCGGCGTTGTGGGCTGACAGGCGCCGAGCGCTGCGACGAGCGCGAGGCGGCGGGTGGTGCGAAGTACAGGCATGGCGGTCGGTAGTGTGCGGCACGAAACGAAGACGGCGGAACCCGTGAGGGCTCCGCCGTCTGTTGTAACGCGAACGTGGGCGCTAGCGGGAGAGCTTCTTGTACTTGAAGCGCTGCGGCTGGTCCGGGTCGAGGCCGAGTCGGATGATCTTGTCGGCTTCGTAGGCTTCGAAGTTTCCTTCGAACCACTCCACGTGACCGTCGCCCTCGAAGGCGAGGATGTGCGTAGCCAAACGGTCCAAGAAGAAACGATCGTGACTGATGACGACGGCGCAACCGGGGAAGGCTTCGAGGGCCTCCTCCAGCGCGCGGAGGGTATCCACGTCGAGGTCGTTGGTCGGTTCGTCGAGCAGAAGGACGTTGCCGCCTCGCTTGAGCAGCTTGGCGAGCTGAACGCGGTTGCGCTCACCACCGGAGAGCTTGCCGACCTTCTTTTGCTGCGCCGCGCCCTTGAAGTTGAACACGCCGCAGTAGGCGCGCGCGTTCATCTCTCGGTCGCCCTGGACGATGATCTCGGCGCCTTCGGAGATTTCCTCGTAGACGGTCTTCTCGGGGTTGAGCTCGTCGCGCGACTGGCTCACGTACGAGAGCTCGACGGTCTCACCGAGCCGCAGCGTTCCGGAGTCGGGCTGCTCTTCGCCGGTGATCATCTTGAACAGCGTCGACTTGCCAGCGCCGTTGGGGCCGATGACGCCGACGATACCCGCGGGGGGCAGACGGAATGACAGGTCCTCGATGAGCAACCGGTCTTCGAAACCCTTGTCGACCTTGTCCACCTCGAGCACCACGTTGCCGAGGCGGCGCTTGCCGGGCGGAATGTAGATGTCGGTGAGTTCGACCTTCTGGTTCACGTCCTGGTGCAGCAGCTCCTCGTACCGATTGAGGCGCGCTTGACCCTTGGACTGGCGAGCCTTCTGCGACTTGCCGAGCCAGGCAATCTCTTCCTTGAGGGCACGGCGTCGCTTGGACTCCTTGCTCTCCTCGAGCGACATCCGCTTCTCTTTGTTGATGAGCCAGGCGGAGTAGTTGCCCTCGAACGGGATGCCGCGACCGCGGTCGATCTCGAGTACCCAGTTGATGCAGTTGTCGAGGAAGTACCGGTCGTGAGTGATGAGCACGACGCTGCCTTTGTAGTCGCGCAGCGTGCGCTCCAGCCAGGCCACGGACTCGGCGTCCAAGTGGTTGGTGGGCTCGTCGAGCAGCAGCAGGTCTGGGGCTTCGAGCAGCAGGCGGCAGAGCGCGATGCGGCGACGCTCACCACCGGAGAGGTTCGTCACCTCGGCGTCCGGCGGCGGGCAGTTCAGCGCGTCCATGGCGATCTGGAGCTTGCGGTCCAGGTCCCACGCGTCGGCTGCGTCGATCGCGTCCTGAAGGCGGCCCTGCTCGGCGCCGAGCTTCTCGTAGTCGGCGTCGGGTTCAGCGAACGCCGCGGCCACTTCTTCGAAGCGCCGGAGCAGGTCGCGGATCTCCGCGACGCCGTCCTCAACGTTCTCTTTGACGGTCTTGTTCGGGTCGAGCTGCGGCTCCTGCGCGAGGTAGCCCACGCTGAAACCCTCGCCGAGGTAGGCCTCGCCGGCGAACTCGGTCTCGATGCCCGCCATGACCTTGAGGAGCGTCGACTTACCGGCGCCGTTGACGCCGAGCACACCGATTTTGGCGCCATAGTAGAACTGCAGCCACACGTCGTTGAGGACTGTGTGGTCCGGCGGATAGGTCTTCGTCAGACCTTGCATCGTGTAGATGTACTTCTTGTCCATGGCGTCTCCTGTGAAAATGGCTGGCGAGCTAGTGGCCCGCTAGCGCCAAAAACGCAAGCGGGGCGAGTGAATTCGGCACAAAACTAGGCGCGACAACGAGGTCGACTCCATCTGCTGTGACGCTTCACCCACCCCGGTCGGTCATCCGCTCGGCGGCGGCGCTAGAAGTTGTACAGGTCCATAATGTCGACCCAGTCGGAACCCTTGGGGCGGCCGTCCCAGAAGAACCGAGCGCGGATGCCGAGATCGGCGCCTTCGGTGATCGTGATATTGGTCTGCAGGTGCTCTTCCACCAGGATGCGGAGCGACATCTCCGCGCCGGCCGGCGGGAGGCTGTTCGGGTCCGATTCCGGGCGGTCGTCGTTCTCGGCCAGGTAGGCCCAGTCGTAGACCGCGGTCTCGGCGAAGGCGTCGGACGAGAGCCGCAGCTCGATGTTCTCGACCGAGCCGTCTGCGCCCTTGGGCAGCTCGGTGACAATCCAGCTCAGGTCCATGAAGGCGGTGTCGTTGCCGAGCGGCTGCACGATCTCGATGTGGGTGACTTCAGCCTTGCCGCCGGTCGGGTCGGCGAACCACACGCCGCCGGCAGCGGCGGTGGAGGCGACCATAGCGAAGATCACCATCTTGCCGCGGTTGCTTCCTTTGGGCGGCGCTGCGCCATGATTTCCGTACCCGGGGTCGGCGGCCGGCGGGGTGTAGGGCGCGTGCTGCGGGGCCTGCGGGGCCTGGGGAGCCGGCGCGTATGGGTTGTTGCCCTGGGGGTTATACGGGTCTTGGCTCATGGTGCCTCCAAGTGACCGAGCGTCCTGCGCACGAGTCGGAATCGCGCGGCAAACGCGCTTTTGAGCGGCGCTGTCGGTCGCGCTGCGATGAGGGGGATAGGGCTGTGTATCGCACGTCGCAGGGGTTGCGCCAGTCGAGAAATGCACCTCCGCGTAGAGGCCCCCTCCGGCGGTGCGCCGGATTGCTTGACGCGTGGACGCAAGCCTAGCATTCGCGGCGCCATGTGTAGAACGACGCAGCGTAGAAACACCCGAAACAGTGCCGCCCCGGGCCAACAATGCTCCTCGCACGTCGGCGCCGGCGAGCGATGCGCGTCTATCCACGGGTCAGCACAAGGCGTCGTCGAAGCGGATGTCTAGCCCGTCCGCCCAGTCCGCTCGCGGAGTCGAGTTCAGCAAGCTCGTCCAGCTCGCCGTACCGCTGGTGCTCGCCCGCGTGGGTGCGAGCGCGATGGGCATGGTCGACACCATGGTCGCCGGTCGCATTTCCCCCGAGGCCGTCGCGGCTGTTGGGCTGGGGAGCGCGTCCTGGTTCATGGTGTTCATCATCCCGTTCGGCATATCGCTGGGGCTCGACCCGCTGGTGTCGCAGGCCGTCGGAGCAGGGCGGCCCTCGGTGTGGAAGAGCGGCCTGGTCGCTACCCGCTGGCTGTCGCTGATTCTCGCGCTGCCGGCCGCCATCTTGGTGTTCCTGCTGCCCGACTTTATGGAGATGGTGGGGCAGCCGCCCGAGGTGGTCGAAGTGCTGCGGCCGTACATGGCGTTCATGGCGGTGGGCATGTTGCCGAGCCTGCTGTTTCACACGTACGCGACGTATCTGACGGCGCATGGTCACACGCGGCAGTTCGTGATGATCACCGTGGTCATCAACCTGCTCAATTTGGCGCTCGATGTGTGGTTTGTGCACGGCGGCTTGGGCGTGCCGGCGCTGGGGCTTGGCGGCGTGGGCGCGGCGACGATGGCCTGCGCGTTCACAGAGTACTTCCTGCTTCGCGCGGTGCTATCTCCGGCCGGAACGCTCGCGCACCTGCAGGTCCCGTGGCGTCGTCCGGACCCCGAGAGCATCCGAAAGGTGCTGCGCACCGGCGTCCCCGTCGGCGTGCAATACGGGTTCGAGGTCGCCGGGTTCACCGTCGTCACGTTCTTGGTCGGTCTGTTCGGCGCGCAGGCGCTGGCGGGGCACCAGATCGCGCTCAACCTCGCAGGCATGACGTTCACGGTGGCGCTCGGTGTGGGCGCCGCCGGCAGCGTCCGTGTTGGGCAGGCGCTGGGCGCCGGAGACCCGGCCGGGGTGCGGCGCGCTGGCTGGACAGCGATCGCCGTCGGCATCGTGTTCGCGGCCGGAAGCGCGTTGGTCATCTGGTACGGCCGCGAGTGGATCGCGCGGCTGTACTCACCCGACCCGGAGACGATCCGCATGGGCGCGTCGTTCCTGGCCATCGCCGCGGCGTTCCAGTTCGCCGACATGGCGCAGGCCATCGGCTTCGGCGTGCTGCGCGGGCTCGACGACACCAAGGTCCCCGTGCTGTTCAACGTCGTCGGGTACTGGGTGCTCGGCGTGCCGCTGGGCGCGCTCGGCGCGTTCTACTGGAGCGACGACCCGCGCTGGCTCTGGTGGGGCCTCACGGGCGCGCTCAGCTTGGTCGCGGTCTCACTGCTGACGCGCTTCTGGCTGCTTACTCGGCAGCTCGAACCATCGCCTCGAGAGCGTCCAAACCCTGGGTGATCTGGGCGAGGTCGGGGCCGAATGAGAACCGGAGGTACTTGGCGAATCGCGACTCAACGTTGCGGCGTCGGTTGCCCGGGTTGATGTCGAAGAACTCGCCGGGGACCGTGATGACGCGGTGCTCCAGCGCGCGGCGGAAGAAGCTCATGCCGTCGTTGATGCCCTCGGGCAGGTTCTCGACCGAGCCCCACACGTAGAACGCTCCGGACGGCGCGGCGTCGATGCGAATGCCCATCGCGCTCAGTCGGCGCAGCATCAGGTCACGCTTGACGGTGAACGTGGCGCGTATCGACTCGCCCTCGGCCTTGGCGACCGCCGGGTCGAGCAGCGGGAGTGCGGCGCGCTGCAGTACGTGGGATGCGCCGCCGTCGAGGAATGAGCCCACGCTGGAGACCTTCTCGATCACGTGCTTCGGGCCGATGGTCCAGCCGATGCGCCAGCCGGGGTAGCGCCAGTTCTTGGTCAGGCCGTCGAGCATCACGACCGGGTCTGCGTTCACATCCTCAACGAACGCCGCCGCGCTCACGCATCCGCTGGGCGACATCGACGGGTCCCACACGTAGTGCGCGTAGTATTCGTCGATGAGCAGGAACGCGTCCGTGCGCCGGGCCACGTCCGTGTACGCCGCGAGCTGCGCGCCGCCGGTCAGGTGGCCGGTCGGGTTGGACGGGTTGGAGAAGATGATGGCGCCCATGCCGCGCTCCACGATCTCGCGCTCCAACGCCGCGGGGGCCAGCGCGTAGCCGGACTCGGGGTCGAGCGGGATGGGGATTGGCGTGAACATCTCGAACAGCTCGAGCAGCTCTTCGTAGGCGGTGTAGTCGGGCAGGAAGTGCCCCACGTGCGTTCGACCCAGCGCCGCCGCGAGGCGGGACAGGCTAAGCCGGCCACCGCCGGCGATGGCCACGTTCTCGGCCGTGTACTGGCTCGCCATGCCCTGGCGGTACCGCACGTTGTACAGGTTCGCGACGGCCTCACGCAGGTCTGCGAGGCCCGACACGGGGGCGTACTCGTAGCTGCTGGGGTCCACGTCCAGCTTCGTCAGGCGCTCGGGGCCGCCCGGCAGCTCACCCACCTCGGGGGCGCCTTGGCCCAAGTTGGCCCACTCGGGGTTGCCGTAGTGGAAGCCCAGCTTGGTCGCCTCGCTCATCACGAAGATGACGCCGGTGCGTGGGACGTGACGGAAGGTGGATTGGTTGTCGTTGGACGAGTTCATCGGGACCTAAATGACGCGCTGTGAGGTTGGGGTGACTATGGGGTTGCAGGCAGGGAATCAAGCGTCGAATTGCTTTCTAGACACGGCAGGAACGACGCAATACAGCGGACGCTCCCTCCCACGGAGTTGGCCATGGCTACTAAGAACATCGACCAAGAAAACCTCTTGGTGACTGGCGCTCACGTTGCGATCGGCGACGACGCCCACGTGTCCATCCAAACCCTCGCCGGAGCCGCAGAATCCGCGGATTCCGTCATCGTCGTCGTGACCCAGGTCTTCGGGGCCGAAGGAGACGACATCATGGAGGCTTCCACCGTGAAGTTTGACGATATGCCGGGCGTGCCGGTGTTGGTTCAAGCGGACGGACGTGAAGAGATCGTGCACCTGAGCCCGTTCCACGGCGATCCGCGTAAGGTCGGTATGGAAGGGCTCGCGCCGGGCACCAAATGCACGCTGCTTTGCCCCGTCTCGCGCACGCGCTTGGAGCGCGTTGGCACGGTCGGCGGGGACTCCGATGCCGACCTGTACGCGCTGTACCTTACGACCCGAATGTCGGACGGCGAGTGCATCATGCTCTCCGACGTGTGGGACGATTTCCACTCCCGAATCATCGACAACTTTGAGCTCATCTCAAGTTGGGAAGTCGACGCAAGCAGCTGAAGTTATTCACGAACTCAGAGCCTGAGCCTCGGCGGAGAGTGTCGTGTCTCCTGGCGCTGCGACGGTTCGGGGTGTCGGTGATGATCGCCTCGCTCGGGGCGGGCTGCGGCGCTCGGCCGGACGCCCCGTCCACGCCCGTCGTCGTGCAAGAGCCGGAGCCGGTCTCCGTTCAGGTCGCGAGCGCCCACGGCACGCCGCTGCGGCTGGAGGCCTGGCCCACCGCTTCGGGGCCTGTGCCCGCCCGCGCGTTGGTCGACGGGCGCATCCCCACGCCGAGCGAACGGCAAGCGAGCGACGGCGAGCCGGGCGTGTTCGCTACCGCGCAGTCCCCCGTGGACCTGGTGTTTGCGCTCCCGGAAATGGGGGGCGAGGTCGCGGCCGTGGTCGTCTGGCCAGCGGCTAGCGGATCCGTGACAGTGCACACGCACATGGCCGGCGGCCCGGTGACCTCGCGCAGCTGGGCGTCATTTCGACACACCGCCACGCTGCACGGTAGCGCCGAGGTGAGCGATACCGGCGAGCCGTGGCTGTTGGTGCTTTCCGACCCGGCTCCCGCACGCTACGTATGGCTCGCCTTCCAACCGGAGCCGGACGTCCAGACCACGTTCCGCGAGGTTTCCGTACTCGACGCAGCGCAGCTGGCCGCCGTACGAACCGCTCCCACCCAAGAACGGGCGCTGAGACGCCCTGCAGAGGTATCCCCATGACCGATTCAGCGACGCCCGGCTCCGCCGCCTCCGACTTCGCCGCGCGCGTCGCGAGCGTGCATGAGCGCCTGCCCGAGTTGCTCCCCGCCCACGAGTTTCTGGGCTCGCCGACCACCGCGTACGACGACGAGCGCTTCGCCGACCGCAAGCGGGGCGACTACGTATACGTGCAAGGTCGTGGCGACCGACTGCACGCGTTTCTGTGCGTCGACACGCTGCCCGACGCGACCGACGTCGCGCTGCTAGATACCTTCTCTCAAGCCGACGCGAACTGGCGCTGGCTCATCGTGCCCAACGCCGCCTCGGCCACCGCGTTCACCGCCGAGGCCGCCCGCCGCGGGCTTGGACTGATCGTCGCACCCGTCTCCGGACCGCTGTCCAAGCTCTCGGACGCGTCGCCAAACCCCGGCGTCTTCATCAAAGCCTACCCCGTGCTTCGTAAGGCGTGGCGCACACTCGCGAGTTGGTAGACATGCAAGCGCCAAAGAAGGGGCAGGCCGAACGTTACGGCGAGACCGCCGATTTCTTTGATGAGATGGCGCCCCGCTACGACACCGACCTCGTTGAGCTCGGCTGGTCTCCGCTGGAGCTGGTCGAGCGCTGGCCCTTCGTCGCGATGCCCGGCATGCACGTGGTCGACGCGGGGTGCGGCACGGGCGCCGTTCTAGAGGCGTTCGCCGGCGCGGACCGCCGCTTGACCGGCTTCGACCTGTCACCCGCCATGATTCGGCACGCCCGCCGTCGCCGGCCCTTACGAAACGCCCGAATCGAGATCTCGTCCGCCACAGAAGCGTGGCCAGTAGAGACCGGCGGCGCGGACCGGGTGATCGCGCTCGCCATGCTGGAGTTCGTGCAAGAGCTCGACCGCGCGCTCGACGAGCTCAAGCGCGTGATGGCTCCCCGCGCTCGCGCGCTGGTGTCCGTGGAAGACGTCGTCGACATGGGCGGCATCTCACGCGAGGTGCACGAGCGCCGTTACGACCGTTTCGACTTGTGGCGCCGGTCCAAGGACACGTTCGAGATGTGCATCCCGCCCGGCTTAGAGATCGTCCGCATGGAGCGCGTGCCCGCGTACACGGTGCTCGAGCAAGCGTTCATCTGCGCGTACTGGGTCGCCGAGCTAGAACGCGTCTGACGTGAAGCTGAGCATCGCGACGCCGGCGCCGGTCCGCCGCGTCAGGCGTGTGCGCTCGGTCGGATGGGTGGCGTCGTAGACCTCGATCACGTCGGCTGCGAGCATCTCGATGACCCGCTCGCCGTTGTGTGTCTGCAGCGCGAGCTGGGGCCCGCGGAGCCACGCGATGGTCGCGTCGAGGCGCTCGGTGGTCGCGGTGCCGTCCATGCTGCGCGCCACGAATGTGACGCCGTCTGGCGTGAAGCTCGCGAGCAACGTGCTGCCATCGTCGCGCGTGCCGTTCCAAGTCCCCGTCAGCGTGTCGAGCCCGGCGTTGGGTCGGGCTTCCAGCGCTGAGAGCGCCTCGCTAGCCTCGGTATAGCCTGGGGAAATCCTCAGCGCTTCCGAGTAGTTGAGTCGCGCTTGTTCAAGCTCTCCCGTCCATCGTTCCTGCACGCTCGCGAGGTTGAACAGCGCGGCCACGGAGTCCGGGGCGATTTCCAAGGCGCGGCGATACCAATGCTCGGCGGCGATCGGATCTCCGTCGACGCGTTCGGCGATGTATCCGAGGTTGTTGCACGCACCCACGTGGCCGGGGTCACGCGCCAATGCCTCTTCGAAGAAGCCGCGCGCTTGCGCAAAATCGCCGGCCTCGAATGCGAGGAACCCCAACGCATTCACCGGCGGGGCGAACTGCGAGTCCGCCCCGGCGGACCGCTCGAACCACATCGCAGCCTCGTCCATCGCGTATGTGCCTTCGGCGAGGAGGCCGAGCGTGTAGCTCGCCGCCGAGTTCAGCATCGGATCGTCGACGGCACGCTCAAACTCCCCAGCGACTTGCGAGGCCGGCAGCGCGCGCTCCGAGGCGAGCAGGCCGGACACGTAGCGCGGCAGGCTGGCGGAGGGCGAGCGGGAGAGGGCGCGGTCCAAGTGCTGCTGCGCCAACTCAAGCGCGTCGAATTCGAGCGCAACGTATGCGGCCAGCGCGTGCGAGGAGGGTCCCCAAGCTTCCATCGCTTGCGGCGACTGGGGGCTCCACACGCCGGCGGAGAGCGCGGCGACCTGCCAAACCGGGGACGCTGCGCACGCGGTGTCGGCCGACGCGGTGGCGGGGTCGGTCGAAGCGGCGGCCGCAGAATCTGCGTCCAGCAGTGCGCCGGCGGCTCCACCGATCTGGCTCCGGTATTCGCCCAGCACGCGGGCGATCCGGGCCTGTGGTCCTGGGCTCGCGATCCGGTCGTACAGCAAGGCGTTGGCCAGGCCTTCTGCCCGGTCGACGCCGTCAAACTCGGCGCATGCGGTCTGGCTGCTCGCCGCGGGCGGTCGCCGAACCTCAGCGACGACCACTTCCTGCCCGGGGCGCCACACGCCTCCCTCGACCGTCCAGCCAGAGGCGCCCACGAGCGCGCCGCCGGACGCGAGCACGGCGCCCGGGTCCGTGGCGTCACTGGCTCCGGACCACGCCATCCACGCCCCGCGGCCTACGCGGTCCACGTGCCACTCTCCGACGCCTTGGCAGGCGCCCGCGTGATCCCACTCGGCTACGAACACCGCCACGTTGGGCGCGTCGCCTGCTTGCGGCGCGATCAACTCGGCGTCGCGGTCAATGCGTTCGAAGGCTGAGCCGTTGTGCTGTGCGTCCGGGAGTCCATCCGCCCGCGTGGTGGCGTGCTCGGTCGAGCGGCTCGTCGAGTGGGCGGCACAAACCGCCGCCCGTGGGGACGCGCTTACGGCCAGGCGGGCGGGCGCTCCGTCCCAACGGCCACCGAGCCAGTCGTCGTTCACGTGTGCGGCGACGATGTACACGGCGTCGTCCTGGCCTGCGGTCGGCGGAATGACGGGGAGGGCGGGGGACGGTACGTTCGCGCCGCCGCACCCGGTCAGCGCGAGCGTCGCTCCAAGTAGGGCGCGGTGTAGGGCCCCGTTCACACGAGATGTTGGTTGCGGGCTTCGGAGCATGTTCGGACAGGTCGGCGTTCGGTGGGGCGTCAGCCTGCGGTGAGGTGACGTTGACGCTCACGTTTGGGGCCCTAAACCTCAAGGTGCAACCGCATTCGTCGGGGCGTCACGCGGCGATCGCGGCTGGACACGCTTTAGACCTACTGGTAGCGGTGCGATGTCTTTTCGAGGAACGCAACCCGTTCGTTGCCCTCTGAGTGCTTGAGTTTCAGATGCTTACCCAGCGGTTCTTTAAGTTAGTTGTGACGTTGTCGTTGGCCGGCGTGACCTTCGCCGGATGCGACGATGGCGAAGCGACGGAGCCTGCACCGGCGCCGGATGAGCACGCCAATCCCGAGGATGACGCCGAGGCGTCGGGTGACGACGCGGAGCTGGAAGGCTCTGCCGAGCAGGCTGAACTTGAGGAGATTGAGGTCCAAGAGTCGCCGCTCCCACCTGAGGTCCTCGTCACTCCCGCGACCACGGCGTTCTCGCTTGGCACGGGCGGCGGGACGCTCGTCGCTGGCGAACTCTCGCTCGCGATTCCCGACGGCGCCTTGCCCGAAGAGACGCTGATCGAGATTGAGGTTATGGCCGCCCCCGAAGAGCTCGGCCGCGACCTCCCGGGCTCGCTCGCGCTCGGTGTGTACCGCGGCAGCCCGTGGAACCCGCAGCTGAGCCGCGCCGCCCGCTTGACCGTCCCGCTGCTGCGTGAACTCCCGCAGGGCACCAGCGTGGAGCTGCTCGCATGGCAGCCGCAGATGCGCGCCTTCATCGTCGCCGGCTACGCCCGCGTGGACGCCACCGGCCGCCAGGCGACGTTTCCCGTTCGGCAGCTTGGCGACATGCTCGTGCGCGCCACGCCCGTGCAGTCGGAGACCGCGACGGTCGCGTGTCCGGTCGACGCGTACACGCTCCACGACGCGTGGCCCATCGCGTCGGAAGACAACGCTGTGCGCCTGACCGAAGTCGACGACCGGTATCCGCGTGAGCTCGCGTTCAGCCTGCTCAGCGACTTCCGCCTGTCGCCAGCGTTCGGACTCATCGACTTTAAGAACGAAGAGGTGGTCAACGGCTCTGCGTTCGCTGCGGATGAGCGAAACCACCAGGATGAGGACTATCTCATGGACCCCAACGCAGCGGCGGCGCTCACCGCGCTGGCGGCGCTGGTGGCGCACGAGTGGGTCGACCCCCTGTCCGGAGAGCCGGCCGTTCGCGTCCGAGTCACCGAGGCGTTTGACTCGCTCATCGAACACAGCGCGCGCTCGACGCACTACCAGGGCCGCGCGATCGACCTGACGGTCTCGCCCGTGCCGGCCGCCGATGGCGCGAGCCGCCGCGCTTGGTACGGGCGGCTCTCGGCGCTAGCGCAGTGCGCTGGGTTTGACTGGGTGCTCTTTGAGAACAACGCGCACGTGCATGCCTCGGTCGTGGGCACGGAGCTCGCCTTCGTGACCAGCGACGGCACAGCCATGGCCGCCGCGACGTCGACGCTGCGCCGCCCGCGGGAGTTGCACGCCACGTCGCGTCGATGGGCCGAGGCGCCCGGTGAGACGGTCGATGTAAGCTGGCAGGGCGGAGACGCGTTCCAGCTCGTGAACCACCCGGTGCGCCCCGAAGGCGACGCACAAGGCGAAGCTGACTCCGACGTCGCGCTCGCGTCCCATGTGACCGTGGACGGCTTGCGCCGCGTGGTGGTGCGGGACGGCCGCGCCTACCTCCTGAATACGGCGCCAGTGCCTCCGCTCGGCAGCGTGAACGCGGACGGTACCCCCGTCGATGTCGAGTATCCACTGCCGCTGTCGCCGCCTGGCACGAACGTGGTCTCGGCGTCGTTCCGTGAGCATGCGCGTACGCAGAGCGCCATGGAGCAGCACGTCCTTGCGGCGCCGCGTTGACCGACTTGAGCCCGCTGCTGGTGTTCGGCGTGGGGGTGACGGCCGGCATCATCAACACCGTCGCTGGAGGCGGCTCGCTGCTGACGATTCCGCTCCTCGTCGAAGCGGGGCTCGGGGCGAGCGTCGCGAACGCGACCAACCGCGTCGCGGTCTTGATGCAGTCGGCCACAACCACGGCGCGGTTCGCCCAGACCGGCGCGCTACAGGCTCGCTCGGCGCTGCGTCTCGTGCCCGCGAGCCTCGTCGGCGTGTTGCTCGGCGCTTACGCCGCCACGCGCCTCGATGATGGGCAGTTCCGGATGGCGCTCGCGCTGATTTTTGCCGGCATGGGCTGCGTTCTGCTCAAGCAAATCCTGCGACCGGCGGACGCGAAAGCTGAGACGGATGAGGTGCCCTCCGGGCCGCGCGCTCAGGTGGCGATGCTCGCCGTGGGGTTCTACGGCGGCTTCATCCAAGCCGGGGTCGGCGTGCTCATCCTCGGCGTGCTACATCTGGCTGGCGGGCTTCGATTGCTGCACGCGAACGCACTTAAGGCGTTCCTGGTGCTCGTGTGGACCGTCTGCGCGCTGGTCGTTTTTGCCGCCAGCGGCTTGGTGGATTGGACGGCTGGCTTGGTGCTCGGGGCCGGCGGCGCCGTGGGCGGCGTCATCGGTGTCTCGGTGGCTACACGCGTCAACGGGCGGTGGCTTAAGGTGTGTCTAGCGGTCGGCGTTTGGGTGGCGGCAGCGCGCTTCGCGGGACTGCTCGGCTAGCATTTTCCACGCACGAGTCGTGTGCGTGGGATCCCGCACGCAGCCGAGTCACGGACGCCCAACGAACGCGCGGCAGCCCTGGCGCGAGTTCCGGGACGTGTTATGATTCCGACTCCCTTCATTCGCCTGCTCCCGACTCGGACTTCCGCTTGATCGCGTCCACGAATCGTCAAACCCATCGGGTGTCGAACGCAGGTACGTTCGCGTGCGCACGCGCTGGTGCAACGCCGTGGGCGGGAAAGTTGTGGCGGTACGTGCTCCTGTTGGTCGCGCTTTCAGCGACCACAGGTTGCCAAAAACTCAAAGAGTTGCGGGAGCTTCGAGACGAATACGCAGCCGGTGCCATCAGTCCGCCAGCCGCCGCCGTCGACATCGGGATAGACGTCCCAGACGCGGCGGATGTCTTTACGCCACGCGATATCGGCACCGACGCCGGGGATGGGGACGCGAGCGCAGACATGGGCTTCCCGAACGACACCGGCGCGCCGGACATTCAGGTGTTCGAGGAGCCACCCACGATCTTTGACGTGTATCCAGCGTTCGGTCCCACGGCCGGCGGCACGCTGGTCACCGTGTCCGGCAGTCGGTTCACGTTCGATATCGACGTGCGCTTGGGCGGGGTGACGATGACCCAAGTGGATGTCATCGACCAATACGAGCTGCTGTTTCTGACCGAGCCCATGGAGCCCGGCACCTACGACCTCAAAGTGACCACCTCGAGTGGCACGGCGCTGTTCGAGCGGGCCTTCACGGCGGTGGATCCGCTCGCAGTGCTGTCCGTTGCACCCAGCGAGTCGCCGCTCGTCGGCGGCGTGCCCGTCGATGTGACCGGCACCGGCTTCTCGGCCTCCACTCGATTCTTGTTTGACGACCGAGAGGCCATCGACGTCCGGGTGATCGACTCTGGGCTCGCAGAGCTGGTTGTTCCTCCGAGTGACGTCGCTGGTCCGGTGGATGTGGTCGCCATCGGCGGCGGCTTCGCGCGGGCTCGAGATGCGTTTGTGTACGCACCGCGCCCGCAACTCGACGCGCTGGTTCCCAACTTGGGCAGCCCAGCCGGCGGTGAGCGTGTTTGGATAGACGGCGACGGCATCGACGAGACGTGCGAACTCGTATTCGGCACAGCGCGCGCGGCGGTCTCCCGTCACGACACGGGTCGCTTGTCGGTCGCATCGCCGGGCGGCCCGCTCGGCAGCGTTGATGTCGCGGTCGACTGCGGAGAACGCGGCGCTTCACTTCAACGTGGCGCATTTACGTTCGTGGAACCGACCGGGCTCACAGAGCTTATCTCCGCGTGGCCGCCCACGGGTTTCGCGTCCGGCGGCGCTAGAGTCGGCCTCAGCGGCACGCAGCTCGCCGACGTAGAACGCGTGTGGTTCGGAGACGAAGAAGCGATCTTGGTGAGCGCTGAAGCGTGGGTGGTCGAAGTGTTCAGCCCCGCGTCTGAGCCCGGCACCGTGGACATTCGTGTGCAAACGCCCACCGGTGACCATGCGCTAGAGGATGGTTTCACGTTCATCGGTGAACCCATCGTAAATACTGTGGAACCTGCGATTGGCCCCGTCGAGGGCGGCTGGCCTGCAACCCTTGATGGAAGCGGCCTGCTGGCCGTGGATGCGGTTTGGATCGATGGCCGCCCGGTGGAAATCTCGACGCAGACCGACGGCCAGTTGGTGTTCACCGCGCCCGCTGCCGCCGCCGGCGACGCAGACATCGTTCTGGTCGTGGGCGGGTTGCACATCGACTCTGGCCTCGACCTGTCGTTCGACGGGGAGTTCCGAGTGAATGGGTTCTCCCCGAGCTCCGGCTCGATCCATGGTGGGACCCTCGTCTTCGTGGAGGGCCGCGGATTCACGGACGACTGCGTCGTGGTCATGGACGGCCAACCGACGGCCACGGACCGGTACGGAACCGCGCTGCTGGCGGCCGTCGCGCCGCCTCACGAAGAGGGCCGCGTCTCGTTCGCGATCACCGGCTGCAGCGATTGGACCTCCTCGCGCGAGTACCTCTACGTAGACCCCACGCGGCTTCCGGGCGGCGTGAACGGCGGTCAGCTCGATGGCGAAATCAACGTGAGCGTCGTCGAGGCGGGAACGGGCGCGCCGATTCCGGAGGCGACCGTCATGGTGAACATCCGCGAGAGTTCCCCGTTCGTCGCGTTTACGGACGCGCAAGGACAGGTGTCGTTCCAGGACGAATCGCTGCGCGGTCCCCAGACCATCACGGCCTTCGCAGAGGGCCGCAGCGCCGAGTCCTACCAGAACGTGGACGCGCGAAACGTGACGCTCGTGCTCGACCAGATTCCGCCGCCCCCGTGTGACCCCGCCACCGACCCGGATGGCTGCCAACCGCCGCCGCCCGAGCCCACCGGAGCCATCATCGGCTTCCTGACGGGGCTCGTGAAAATTGGCGACCCGCCGCCCGGCGCCGTGGTCGCCGCGCGCATAGAGACGACCCGGTACAGTCCAGGCTACGGCAACCCGAGCGCCGGCGTGGATTCCGTGCTGTACGACAACGGCGGCTTCACGATCTCGACGCGACTCGGCGAGATGGCGCTCATCGCGCAGTGCGGCTGGTTCCTCGCCGACGGTACGTTCGAGCCCCGCCGCATTGGCGTGGTCCGGAACATCTTCATTCGTGCCGGAGATGAGCCGTTCCGGACCGCCATCGACTGCAACATCCCGCTGTCGGAGCAGGTGACCTTCAAGCTCACGAACGCACCGCTCATCGTGCCGGAGAGCGAGGACCCCGAAGCGCCCACGTTCCCCTCCGGCTACGATATCCAAACGTCCTGGGACTTTGGCGCCGAGGGCCACCTGGAGACACTGCCGGTCACACGGTCTTCCGAAGCGTTGTTCACCGGTGGAGAGTTCCCGCCGCTCACCGGCCCCATGGCCGAGGTCTCCGTGAGCTATACAGCGCGCGCGCTGGACCGGGTGGCGAATTACCCGCAGGCGATCGCGTACGGCCGCGGGTTCCGCTCCTACGACAACGTGGTCACGTTCCCCGCCATGCTCCCCGTGCCCGCCCTCGTCACCCCAGGACCGGACGACACGGAGTTCGATGGCTACATGGAGTGGACCTACCCTGCGACCGCGCGGGTACCCGACTTTTACTACGTGTCCATCAACGCCGCCGGCGAGGACTTTCCTCGCTACGTGGTCTACGTGCCCGGCTACGCCCGTTCTCTGAACCTGGCGGAGTTCCCGGAGTTCAACGAGCGCGTCGGAGCCGTTCCGCGACCGGGAGAAGCGGGCCCAGCGATGTACGTGCTCATCCGCGCGGTCGACGTCGACGCGTTCGACTACGACGACTTCGATCGCTACGCGCTGCGCTCCAACAACTGGCGCGCCATGTCGTTGCAATACGCCATCGTAAACTTCCCCGTCGTTGAGCCGGAGCCGGAAGAGGGCGGAGAAGCCGACGGCGGCGAGTAGTTTCCGCCGGGTCCCTTCGTCACCTGATGCACCGCTCGGCGTCTAGCGGTCCCAGTCGGGCTCGAGATACGCCACGATGGCGTCCACGCAGGCGTCCACGGACAGTACGCCCGCGTCGATGGTCAGCTCGGGATTCAGCGGCTCCTCGTAAGGTGCGCTGATGCCCGTGAACCCACCGATCTCGCCGGAGCGCGCCATGGCATACAGGCCCTTCGGGTCCCGCTTTTCGCAAACCGCCATCGACGTCGAGACGTGAATCTCGATGAAGTCGCCGGTCTCCATTTTACTGCGAATGCGATCGCGATCCGGACGGTACGGCGAGATAAACGCTGCGATCGCGATCACGCCCGCGTCGACCAGCAGTCGCCCGACTTCGCCGACACGACGCACGTTCTCACGACGGTCATCCGGCGCGAACCCGAGGTCGTCGCACAGGCCGTAGCGGACGTTGTCGCCGTCGAGCAGGTAGCACGCCCGACCCAGGTCGATGAGCTTGCGCTCCAAAGCCACGGATACCGTGGACTTGCCGCTGCCGGAGAGCCCGGTGAGCCACAACAGTCGGCCCCGCTGCTTGAGCAGCTTTTCGCGATCCACGCGGGATACATCGTTCTCGTGCCAGACAATATTGCTGGCCTTCGGCTTACGGTTGGTCATGGGGCCTCTGCGGTTAGCGACGGCTGATTATCACAGTTCACGAGCAACTCGAACCTCGTTCACTGTGTCCTGCCGTCGCCGTCGCTCGGCGCCGGTCCTTGCGTTTGGGCAATCCGTGAGCACGTTCCGCGCCCTAGGAGGCCCTATGAACCAGACCCTGCATCGAAGCGACAATCTACTGATGACCCGGAGCGCCGGCGCATCCACCGTACAAGTGGAGCTTCGGTTCCCCACGTCCATGTCCAAGGGCGAATTCGACTCGGCGTGCCCGCGCTGCGGCCTCCCCGGCAAGCCGGAGCAGTGGGAGATCGAGGGGCCGGACGGTCGCTCCAACACCGTGTGGCTGGGATGCACAGCGGACTGCGGAAATCAGCGGGACTCGCGGTGGTCGCGGTCTGTCGAGTTCACTAAGGGCTGGATGGACATCGGCTAGCCGTTGTCGGTGCCCGGACGGGGGTCGCGTCGCTCTTCGGCAGCAGAACGCCGAATGTAGAGCGGCTCTACCGACTCCGCCGGCACCCCCTCCGCACCGGTCGCCAACGCCCAGCGCAGCGCGCCCTCGGCCGACGGGACGAGTGCGTCCAGCGACGTGCCCACCACTTCGGCGAGCTCCGGGTAGGCGGACCATCCCGCGCCCGCGTATCGTGTGCCCTCGGGGAGGGCGCTCGCCGCTTCGCGCCAGCTGACAGGTCCCCACGTTTTGAGTGGCAGCAGGTCTGTGTCGCTCGTTCGGGGGGTTACCGCGGCCGCGTAAACCTGCGTGTTGAACGCGTCGAAGGCGACGGCCACGGGAGCGTCGCCCTCGAAGCTTGCCGCGATGGCGTCGACGGAGCGCACCGGGATGACCGGCAGGCCGGTGACGGCAGCGACACCTTTGAGCAGCGCCAAACCAACGCGGAGGCCCGTGAAACTGCCGGGCCCCACATCGACCACGGCGCCGTCGAGTGATTCCCACGTGAGTTTGTGCTCATCGAGCAGCGCCGCGAGCGTGGCGGCCAAGTTGCGCGAGTGGCGGCCATCGCGCGGGTGTACCAGCGAAGCGACGATGACGCCGTCGATGGCCAGCGCTACGGATTGCGTCCGGGTCGAGGTGTCGACGGCGAGCAGGGTGCTCACGAGTTGAGCCAGGTCGCGAAGCCGTCCCAGTACCGCTCGATGTCGTTCTTGAAGACGAAGAGCATCAGCAAGACGATACAGACGAGGCCGACGTAGTTCGCGATCTGCCGTGCACGGAAAGACAGCGGCTCGCGCTTGATGCCCTCGGCGGTCAGCAGCACCAAGTGGCCGCCGTCGAGGCCGGGTATGGGCACCAAGTTCACGATTCCGAGGTTGATGCTGATGATCGCCATCGTGCGCAGGAACGTGAGTGCGCCTTCGCCGGCCGCGCGCCGTGCGACGTCGGCGATCATAATCGGGCCGCCGAGGTTGGAGGAGTCGACCGAGCCGGTGATCAGGAACACGACGCCGAGGAAGATGCCGGTCAGGTATTCGAAGGTCTTGGCGAAGGCTTGGCCGATGGAGCGCGTGACACGCGAGAGCGCTGGGACAGCGACCAACTCGTGCGCGACAGTGCCCGCCGGGAGCCCGACGATCCCGAGCATGACGATGTCCTGAGCGCTCTGAAGCTCGCCGGTGACCTCCATGGTGACGGGCGTCATCGACGCCGTCGTGGGGGCGCCGTCACGGACCAGAGACACGTCGTGGGCGACGTCCGGCGCGGCCTCGAGCGTTTGCAGCAGGATACCCAGTGAGGTGACCGGTCTACCGTCCGCGCCGACCACGCGGTCGCCGCGCAGGATCCCGGCGTTGGCGGCGGGGCTGCCAGGCCGGACGTCAAACACCGTCGCCTCAGCGGACGAGATCCCGAGCTGGGCCCATGGCAGGGCTGGGAGCGTGATGCGCTCGAACGAGCGAATGGAGATGGTCGCGAAGGTGTCGGCGGTGAGCTCGGCGCGTTCCACGTCGAGCACGTGCTCTTGGCCACTTCCGCGGAGCACTTCTTCGACATCGAGCCATGCGTCCACCGGCTCGCCGTCGATGGCGACGACGTGGTCGAAGCTCCGCAATCCGGCGGTGAACGCCGGCGTGTTGGCGTCTACGTGAACGTACGAAGGGTAGCGGCCCCAGACGACGCCGAGCTGGCCCCGCGTGACGTTGCGAAGCCCAAGAAGGGGGTCGCGGACTTCGACGGGCTCGGGCGTGACCGTGAGGGTCACCGGCTCGCCGTCGCGGTCGAGCGTGAACGTAAGCTGCTCGCCGGGAGAGGACGACGCCGCGGTGCGAATCTGGTCGAAGTACCGAACATCACGGCCATCGATCGCCGTCACGGTGTCGCCCGGGAGGAACCCGGCTTCGGCAGCCGCGGTACCGTCGAGGACCATGCCGATCTCGGGGCCTTCCGTGTGGGTCTCGCCCATGAAGAACATCCAGAAGATCGGCACCGCGATGAGCACGTTCATCGCCGGCCCGGCCAGATAGATGATCATGCGCTGCCAGACGGGCTTGTCCGTCAGCGAGCAGCCCACGTCTTCGGGGGCGGTCTCAGCGTCCGGATCAGCGCCCAGCATGCTCACGAATCCACCGAGCGGGAACGCACGGATCGTGAACTCAGTGCCCCAACGGCGGAACGACGCGATGCGCGGTCCCATGCCGATCGCGAACTCGTGACAACGAACGCCGAAGCGCCGCGCGGCCGCGTAGTGTCCCAGCTCGTGAATGAAAACGAGGGGACTGATCAGAACCAAAAGCCAAAAAAGCGCCATCAAAACTCGGGCCGCAGAGGAGCGCTCGGTGTACCTGATCCCCTCGGTTAAATCGAGCGCTCACGACCGGATTCTCCGTCGCGGCGCTTCACTGCCATTTCGGGCAGACGTTACAGTTCGAACATCAGGCGGCAGATGGCGAACCAGGGGCCCGCAAACAGGAGCGCGTCGACGCGGTCCAAGATGCCGCCATGACCGTAGATGATCCAGCCGGAGTCCTTCACGCCGGTCGAGCGCTTGAGCGCGGACTCGGACAGGTCGCCGATTTGGCCGAGGATGGCCGCGGGCGCAGCGATGACGAGGACGTGCACGATGGAGAGCTGCGGCAGCAACACCGCTTGCGCCAGGAACCCGCCAGCGATCGACGCCAACAGGCCGCCCGCTGCGCCTTCCCACGTCTTCTTCGGCGATAACTTGGGCGCCAGCTTGTGCCGGCCAAACGCGCGGCCCGAGAAATACGCGCCGGTGTCGCCGGCCCAGATGACCATCATCGGCATCAGCACCCAGCCCGCCTGCATGGGCCCGGGCGACATGCGGGCGTCACCGGTCTCAGCGGCCAACAGCAGCAGGCTGCCGAACAGCACCGCGCTGTACATCATGCCGGATAAAGTGCCTGTGATGCGCCGCGCCGCGTCGGCGACTTCGCCCGTCCACACGCACGCGATGAACACACCGAGCAGCGCGAGCGAGCCCGTGGCGAACAGCGACGTGGGCGTGCCCCAGTAGCCGGCGGAAAGCACCGTGAACGTGGCCACGACCGCTGCCCACCCGGGCAGGCCAGGGCGGCCGAGCGTCATGGTGACCCACTCGTGGCACCCGATCGCGGCGGCGAGCGCGTAGAACAGCCAGATCGCCCAGTTGGGTGCCCAGACCGCCATCGCGAGGATGGCGGGGACGCCGACGACAGCGGTCGCCACGCGCGGCGCCAGGTCGCTCTTCTTCGGAGGCGGTGAAGTCGCGGCGCCGTCGGGTGTGCTAGATGACATCGAGCTCCGCGAGCTTTTGCGCAATCAGCGCGTTGTCGGGGTCCTGCGACGAGGCAAAGCGCAGGTGCGCCACCGCCATCTTGGTGTCGCCGGCAATGAGGGCCTTCTGGGCAAGCTCAAGGTATTTGCGCGCGACCGCGAGCGTCGACAGGTCGGCGAATCGCTGCGGGCCAGCGTCCGCTGCAGCGGCGTCGAGCTCCGGCGCGTGGCCGTGGTCGTAGCGCATGCGCGCGTTCGGCGAGCGTAACACGCGGTAGGCCTCTCCGACGCGCAGATACAGCTCCATCGCCTGGCGCTGCATCGCCGGCTCCAATCCGCGCAGCCGGTCGGGGTGGTATCGCAAACTCAGGTCGTCGTACGCGGCCGTAATCCGATCGAGCCCGGCTCCGGCTGGAACGCCGAGCACCTCGTAGTGAGACTTTTCGGCAAGACGCAGGCTGCGGATCTCGATATCGGCGGCGATGGACTGCGGTTCTTTGACGCCGCGTCGCACCAGCCGCATCGCGCGTTTTACGCTCGAGGTGAAGACCTTGTCTGCGAGCGGAAAGCGGACGGCGACGTCGAATGGGCCGCCGGGCTCCGCTTGGCGCACGTCGCGCGTGAGCAGGACGAAGGCCGTCGAGGGGAGCGCAGGGCGCATCGCGGCCGCCAAAGCTTCGGGCGTCGGGTTGGTGATCGACTCCGCGATCAGGACGGCATGCACGGGGCCCTGCGCGGCGAACGACTTCACCGCCAGCGGGTCGAGTGCCCCCTCAGCCATGAATGTGTCGCCGAGCGCTGCCACGACGCGTTGAACGAAGTCCGTGGTCGGCGCGACGACGAAGGCGCGATATCGGGGGCGGTCGGACACTTAGAAGGCGGGCGCGGGAAGGTTGGCCGCACGCAGCGCGTCGGCGCCTGCCTTTCCGGCGGTGCCGGCCACGGACAGACGCGCGCGTTGGGTCTGGTTCGTCATCGTATCACGCGCCGTGACGCTCAGGATACCGTCCGCGTCCACTTCGAAGCTCACGTCGATCTTCACCTCGCCGCGGGGGGCAGGGCGGATCTCTAGGAGCACGACCTCTCCGAGCAGGCGATTCTCCTCGGCCTTGCGAGAAGCGCCGGCCAGGATGTTCAGGCGGACGGTCTCCTGACGGTCGATCGACGTGGCGAACGTGCGGGTGTTTCGGATGGGCAGCGACGCGTTGCGCTGAATCACGACGTCGACGAACCCGCCAACGGTTTGAATTCCGAGCGCGTGGGGGGTGACATCGATGAGCAGCGGCGCCTTGGAACCGCGCGAGATGACCGGCCGCGCAGACTCTTGCGGCGGTGTCGGCATCGGCGCGGCGATGGGCGTCAACTCGGGCTCGAACGTGGGCTCTGCCGTGAACGCAGGCAGCGGCTGGAAAGCCGGCACGGTCGCGGAGTCCGACTTGGGACCGGCGACGGCGAAGGGGTTCGAGGGCACGCGCGGCGGAGGCGCTAGCCCAGCCGTGGACAGCGGAAGTGTGCCGACCGATGCGCGGGTCGGCGCGCTCTCAGCGTCCGACAACATGCCGATCTCCTCAAGCGACTCGAACTCCGTGATACCATCGTCTCCGCCGGCGAGTGTGGGCATCTCGTCCTGCGGAAGCGCGGCGCCCGCAGCCGACGGGATCGGCGGCAATCCGAGCTCCGTGCGGACGGGGCCGCCCTGACCCGCGCGCCCGGGGATCGGCGGAGGCCCACCAGCGCGGGGCGAGCCGAACGGGGGGGCGACGGGCATCGTGGGGTGACCGAACGGCGGCTCCGAGGCGGCCATCAGGTTGGCGCTCATGCTGAGCGACTGGCTGTCAGAGAACTCCGCCTCCTCAAGGCCGAACGCGTAGATCGCCGCGCCGACCGCCACCACCTCGTCCGGGTTGATGTTGGTGAGCGGCTGCTTGAAGAAATAGTTCTCCACCATGTCGCGCACGAGCGGCGTGCGGGTGGTGCCGCCGACGAGCACCAGGCGGTCGACCTCAGCGGAGGTGAGTCCGGCCAGCTTCAGCGCCTCGTCGCAGACGATGAACGATTGCTGCACGATATCCATACACGCTTCGTCGAATTGCGCGCGCGTGAGCGTGAAGTCGAGCTGTGACGCGGTGTTTCGCCCGGGCACCATCTGTTTGACCATCGCGTTCGCCGTGGGCGCGTCGGACAGCGTGGTTTTGATGCGCTCGGCGACCGCCTTGAGCCGCTGCACCGCGCCGGGGGCGGAGCTCATATCGTAGGAAAACTCCTTCTCGAACGCCGCCACGATGAGCTCTGCGACGCGGTGATCAAAGTCGTCGCCGCCGAGGAACGTATCGCCGGCGGTGCTCATGACCTCGAAGACGTTGTCGCGAAGCTCGAGGACCGTGATGTCGAAGGTGCCGCCGCCAAAGTCGTAGACCGCGATGCGTTCGCGGAGCTGCTGGTCGTAGCCGTAGGCGAGGGCGGCCGCGGTGGGCTCGTTGAGGATGCGCATCACCTCGAGTCCGGCGAGCTCGCCGGCCAGCTTGGTGGACTCGCGCTGCGCTTCATTGAAGTTGGCCGGCACGGTGATGACCGCGTGCGTGACCGGCTCACCGAGGTAGTTCTCGGCCAGCTTCTTCATGTGGCGCAGGATGATCGCTTGCACCTCTTCAATGGAATAGTGGCGACCGCGGAGGAAGATCTTGGGGTTATCGTCCGCGCCCTTCACGATTTGATACGCGTACTTGGAGATCGCGAGGTTGATCTCCGGCGCGTAGAACGGCCGCCCGATCAGCCGCTTGGCCGAGTAGATCGTGTTCAGCGGATCGATCGACATCCGGCTCTTGGCCTGACGCCCCACGATGGTGCGGCCATCGGGGAGGAACGACACGACGGACGGTTGAATCTTCCGCCCCTCGTTGTCGGCGATAACTATGGCTTCTCCGTCGACTACGGCGCAAACCACGGAGTTACTGGTGCCCAGGTCGATACCGACAACGCGTCCGTTCATGATGATGTCCTTCGCGAATTCAAGTGTGGACACGGTTGTATGGGGAACGCAGCGGAGCGGCAAGAACCGCGCGTTCGCCTCGCGCAATCGCGCGTGCGGCGCGCGTGTAATGTACGCATTGAGTGTTCGGACGCACCGCGTTATAGGGTGGCCCGCTTTCGACCCCGCTGAGCGTCACCCCCATGGAAATCACGATTACCTCCATCCTCGTCGGCCTCTTGCTCGGCGTAGGATTTACCACTGCCGGCTGGACCGTGTTCTGGCTGTTCCGCTACATCGCAATCGGCGTGACGGACGAGCGCACACGCCTCGACGCGCTGGGTCCACGCGTCAGCGGCTTCATCCGCTACGTCCTCGGGCAGGCGCGGGTTATCCGGGAGTTTGGTGGGTTCCTCCACTTCTTCATCTTCTGGGGCTTCCTCGTGCTCCAGGCGGAGACGATGGAGTACTTCATCCGCGGGTTCTTCCCCGACTTTAGGTTCGGCGACATCATCGGTGTGTCGGCCTACAACGGGATCCTGCTCGTGCAGGACATCTTCGGCCTCATCGTGTTCCTCGCGATCTGCGCCGCCGCGATCCGTCGCTATGTAGTGCGGCCCGATCACGTCTTGCCCACGCTCGACGCCGCGATCATCCTGTGCTTCATCGGCGGCCTGATGGTCTCCAAGTTCGTGGGACACGGCGCCGAGATCGCACACGCTCCCGACATCGCGCACCTGGGCTGGGACCCGATGTGGACGCCGGTCGCGAACGCCACGTCGTACCTGTTCGGTGGGCCGTTCCAGTCGGTGGACGCGGGCTACCTGCCCATCATAGCGACCGCGATGTACGCGATTCACATCCTGATCGTGGTCGCATTCGCCAACTACATCCCCTCCGGCAAGCACCTCCACTTGCTCGGCGCGATGCCCAACGTATTCTTCCGCAAGCTGGAGCCCCGTGGCGCCATCTACGCGCTCGACCTTGAGGCCGAAGACGTCGAGACGTTCGGCGCCGGAAAGCTCGAAGACCTGACCTGGAAGCAGCTCCTCGACACGTACGCGTGCACCGAGTGCGGCCGCTGTGAGCACTACTGCCCGGCGTTCAACACCGGCAAAGAGCTCAACCCGATGCAGATCATCCACAAGCTCAAGGATCACATCCGCGAGAAGGGTGTGAAGACGTACAAGCTGCCGCCCCAAGAGCTGTTCAAGCGCGCCAAGACCGCGTTCAAGAACCGCGAGTTCGACCTCGACACCTTCAAGGGCGAGGACGACTTCCCGGAGCTCGCCGGCGGCATCATCTCCTCCGAGGAACTCATGGCCTGCACCACCTGTGGTGCCTGCGTGGCCAACTGCCCGGTGCTGATCGAGCACGTCGACACCATCATCGACATGCGCCGCTACCTGATCCTCACCAAGGGCGAGGTGTCCGCGGAGCTCGGCCGTACCTTCAAGAACATCGAGAACAACTCCAACCCTTGGGGTGTCTCGAACTCGCGTCGCGCCGACTGGGCCGAGGGCCTCGATATCCCGCTCATGTCCGAGTGTGAGGAGAAGCCGGAGTACCTGTTCTTCGTCGGTTGCGCTGGCTCGTTCGACGACCGCCAGAAGAAGGTCACCATGGCGATGGTGAAGATTCTCCGCGCCGCCAACGTGACGTTCGCTATCCTCGGACCTGAGGAGCAGTGCACCGGTGACCCGGCGCGCCGCGTGGGCAACGAATACCTGTACTGGACCGTCGCCTCGGCCAACGTCGAGACGCTGAACAACTACGGCGTAACCAAGATCATCACGACCTGCCCGCACTGCTTCCACACCGTTGGTAAGGAGTACCCGCAGCTCGGCGGCAACTACGAAGTGGTTCACCACACCAAGTTGCTCAACGACCTGCTCAGCGCGGGCCGCCTCAAGCTTGAGGGACGTGGTGAGAAGAAGTTCATCTACCACGACAGCTGCTACATCGGTCGCTGGAACAACGACTACGAGAACCCGCGCTCCGCGCTCAAGCAGGTGCCTGGCGCCGCGATCGCCGAGATGGAGTGGACGGAGCGTAAGGCGCTGTGCTGCGGCGCCGGCGGTGGTCAGATGTGGATGGAAGAGGACGCCGGTAAGCGCGTGAACGTGCACCGCGCCGACATGGCACTTGAGACCGATGGCGAGGCCCTCGTGGTCAACTGCCCGTTCTGCATGACCATGCTCAGCGACGGTCTCAAGGCGCGCGACTCCGATATGAAGACGTTCGACCTCGCCGAGGTCATCGCGGCCTCGCTGGTCGAAGAGTCCATGGCGCGATCGGCGACCGAGCCGGCTGAGTAGCGCCCCGCGTATCCCTGGACCCGCCGGGCAGCGCCACACGCGTTGCTCGGCGGAACCCAGCAGGGTACGAACGGCAGTTCCACTCCAGAAGGGCGAATGAGCGAACGACGAAGCAAGGCCGGGTCAGTGCATTTTCTGCACTCCAACGGCGACGGGGAAGGCTCTGAGGAGTGCGCCGTCTGCGGTACCCGGTTCGAGATGCGCTACGCATTTCAGCAGGTGGCCATCCGGGACGAGACGTTCTTCGTGTGCTCGCAGGCGTGCCGTACCCGGCTGATGAGCGGCGCGAAGCCCGGCGGCCCCAGCGGTAGTGGCCCGGTGCGTATCGCGGTGCTCAATCAGAAGGGCGGCACCGGCAAGACCACCACGTCCGTGAACCTGGCCGCGGGGCTGGCCGAGGAAGGGCACAAGGTGCTCATCATCGACGTGGACGCGCAGGGGCACGTGGGCGTCAGCCTGGGTGTTCGCGGCGAGCGCACGCTGTACCACGTGATCGTCGAGGGCGTTCCGGCGTCTGAGTGCGTGGTGAAGGTGAGCGACAACCTGCACGTTTTGACCAGTAACGAGACGTTGGCGAGCGCGGAGATTTTCCTCGCCCGCATGAACGAGGGGAGGGACCGAATTTTGCGGTCGCGCATGGCTTCGGTTACAGACTACGACTTCATCCTGATGGACTGTGGGCCGAGCCTTTCTCTGTTGAATATGAACGCACTAACGTTCGCCGATGAACTGCTGGTTCCGGTGTCCTGCGACTTCTTGTCGTTGGTTGGTGTGCGTCAGATTCTGAAGACAGTGCGCCACGTTAACGAGCTTTTGTTGCATCCGATTAGAATTCTTGGTGTGTTGCCTACATTCTACGATCAACGGAACCGCATCAGCGATGAATCGGTGAAATCGATGCAGTCCTATTTCCGCGATCGCGTTCTCCCGCCTATTCGGGTGAACACGCGGCTGAAGGAAGCGCCGAGTCACAAACAGACGATCTTCGAATACGCGCCGTACTCCCGCGGCGCTGCGGACTACCGAAAGTTGGTTCGCTGGGTTGCGGACCACTTTGAATCCCGGACACGGCAGCGACATGGCGAAGAAACAACCGGTCGATGAAATCGAGCCCCCCGCAATGGGGAGCGATCCGCTCGCGGACGACGAGATTCTCGCTTCGACGTTCTACCAGACGGAAGAGCGGCCGAGCCGTCCCGCTGCCGCTCCCGTGGAGCGCAAGAAGAAGGCGACCCCCCGTCGTCCGGCTCGGCGCCGGAAGAAGGCTGCGCCGACGCACTACAAGATTGTGAGCATCTCGCTGTACAACGAGGATATCGAGCGCATCGACCAGATCGTTCAGGACCTCAAAGACAGCGGTCACCCGAAGGCGAACCGCTCGGCGCTGATCCGATACGCGATCGACACGGTCGACGTGTCGAAGATGCCGAAGTCGTACTAGCGAGACCGGAGCGGTTGGGTCGTGTGTGCGTCGTAAGTCGGCGTCGCAAGACGGAATTAGCCCGTTGACGGTCTGAGGGTGAGGACGTAGAAGCGGGCATTCTTTCCCTCCCTACGAAGTTGCGCGCTCATGCTCGGAATCAAGCCCAAGCTGGTCCTTCTCCTCACTCTTGTTGTCGTCGCGATGGTGGCTGTCACCGCGGCGCTGACGGGTCAGGTGGCAGACAAGATCTCGGTCAACACCGAGGAGCAACTGAAGTCGAGCAACGAGGTTGTTCGACTCGCCGCCAGCGTGGAGGGATACTCGGTACTGCACGAGGCGCTCGAGGCTGCGCGCACGCCCGGAATTGTGTCCGGTCTCGCGTGCCCCACGACGCCTGAGGCGCTGGCCGCGGCGCGTCGTGTGTCGGCGCCGACCATCGACGAGAACGGCGTGTCCACGCCCGGTCAGGCGCAGACCACCTGCACCGCGACGCAGCATGAGACGGTGCTCCGCACGCTCACTGCATGGAACGCCGGCCGCCAGGAGGCTCGCGCCAACAACGAGCTTCGCTACCTGAGCGAGCGCGACCTTGGTTTCGCGATTCCGCGTCAGCCGGAGCTGCTTATCGTCGCCGACGCTGCTGGCGTCGTGGTTGCCCGCGTCGGTTTCGACAAGGACGATTGGTATGGTGAGTCCAAGCCGAACATGAGCAACGCGTTTGGTGTGGTCGCTCGCACGGAGCTCGGCGAGCCGCAGTTCGATTACGTGGTCTGGCGTGAGTCGGAGAGCGCGTCGCCGCAGCTCGTACGTATGGGCGCCGCGCCGGTGCTCGACGAGTCCGGAACGTACGTGGGCTCGGTGGTCGTGGGCTACATGCTCAGCGACACCGCCGCCGACGAGGCCGTTCAGGCGCTGTACAACATCGACGTCGCGTACTTCTTCCGTGGTGAGGGCAACCAGGTGAGCTTTGCCGGTTCGACGCTGTCGACGAACCCACAGTTCGCCGACGCGATGACCCAGGTGGAGTACACGCGAGAGGGCGAGGCGGTCAGCTTCGCGGAGCTCGCGCTGCAGCATGAGGGTAAGGTGTATGGCTTCGCTCACGGTGGCGCCGAACACATGGCGATGTCGACTTCGCTGTCGACCGACGACGCCGGAACGGCGGTTCAGGCCGGCTTCCTGGTGACCACGTCGGCGTCCATTCCGGTGGCCCCGCTGCAACGCATCAGCAAGGTCGTGCCGCTGCTTGGACTGGCACTGCTCATCCTCGGGATCCTCGCCATCCTGGTGGCGGTGAAGCAGTTCATGTTCCCCGTCGAGGAAGTCTCGAAGGGCGTGCAGGAAGTCATCGCCGGTAACCGCGAGTACATGTGGGACGTCGACGAGCGTAGTCACCTGTCCGACCTCGCTCACAGCTTGAACATCATGAGCGCCCGCTTGCAGGGCAAGCGCGACCCCGACGCCGAAGATGGCGACGGTGACGCCGACTGGGCCGCCATGGCGGGTGGCGGCGGTGGAGCCGCACCTGCTGCCAAGCCGGCCGGCGTCGCCGGTCTCGGTGGTCTCCGCGGCCGCGTCGATGACGACGATGATGACGACGACGAGTAAGAAGACCGGCTGCCCCTGAGAGACCGTGCGAACGAAAATTCATACCGGTCTCGACCGGCTGCTCGACGACCCCGTCCGATTGAGAGCGCTGCAGAGCGCTCGGGTCGGGCTGCTCGTCAATCCATCCTCCGTGACTCGTCACTTCGAGCACGCGATTGATGCGCTAGCCACGCGCGGCGTCACACCCGCGCGCCTGTTTGGGCCAGAGCACGGTGTCCGCGGGGAAGCCCAGGACATGATCGCCGTCGACGACGCCACGGACCCGATCTCGGGTATCCCAGTGGTCAGCCTGTACGGCGATTCGTTCGAGAGTTTGGCGCCCACAGCGGCGCACTTGGACGGCCTCGACGTTGTCGTTATCGACCTGCAGGACGTGGGCTCGCGTTACTACACGTACGTGTACACCGCGTTCATGACCGCCAAGGCGTGTCTGGAGGCCGGCGTGCGCGTTGTGGTTCTCGACCGGCCGAACCCGATCGTTGGTACCATTGAAGGCCCGGCCGTTTCGCCATCCTTCGAGTCGTTCGTCGGCATGTTGCCGCTGCCGAATCGGCATGGGCTCACGCTGGCCGAGGTGCTGCGCTTTGGGCTTGGTGCCACCGCGGAGTCGTTGGATGTGGTCACCGTTGAAGGGTGGTCACGCTCCATGTGGCAGGACGAACACGACGCGCCTTGGGTGCTGCCGTCGCCCAATATGCCGACGCTCGACACGGCTATCGTGTACCCGGGGATGTGCCTGCTCGAGGGGACCAACGCGAGTGAAGGGCGCGGAACCACGCGGCCCTTTGAGCTCTTTGGAGCGCCGTACGTGGATGCGCCTGCGTTGCGCGCCAAACTCGGCGGTCTGGGGCTTCCGGGCGTTCGGTTCCGATTGGTGTCGTTTGAGCCGACGTTCCAGAAGTGGGCGCGGCAACGATGCTCGGGCCTGCAGATTCACGTGACCGACCGAGACGCGTACAACAGTCTGCTCACCGGTGCCGCCATCGTATGGGCGATGCACCAGCTGTTCGCCGACTTCGCATGGCGCGTCGATGCCTACGAGTTTGTGGATGACATCCCGGCCATCGACCTGCTCTTCGGTTCGGCCGCGCCTCGTCTGGCCATTGAGAGTGGTTGCGACTGGGAAACGCTGAAGATGCAGTTGCGGACACCGGCGACGCTCGTCGAAGCGGTCATGAAGGCGCGCCTGCCCGTGTATGACTGACGCGGCCGCGCTCGCGACGGGGACGACGGGGCGCATCGGGGTCTTCGGCGGCTCGTTCAACCCGCCGCATCTAGGCCACGCGATGGTCTCGCTCTGGGCGCTTTCAACGACTGGTGTCGACGAGGTCTGGTGGGTGCCGACCTATCAGCACGCGTTCGGGAAGGTTTCCGCACCGTTCGAACTCCGGCTGGAGTGGTGCACCGCCGCCGCCCGTCACCTGCATGGCGTGCGCGTCACACCCATAGAGCAAGAACTCGGTGGCGAGAGTCGCACGATCGATACGCTTGAAGCGCTGCAGGCGCGCTACTCGGGGCTCACGTTCGAGCTCATCATCGGTGCAGACCTCGTGGCCGAGATGCCGCGATGGAAGCGGTGGGACGCCCTGCAGACGTTCCCAATTCACGCGGTCGGACGAGGCGATGACCAGGTGCCCGGCGAGCTGGTATTGCCCAACGTGTCGAGCTCGGCCTTGAGGGCAGCGCTCGTGGATGGAGACACCGAGCTTCCTCGGGCATGGATGGACGCTGAGGTCTTGGACCGAGTGCTCGCCTCAGGCGTCTTCGCTCGCGAGCACGGCATCGATCGCGTCGAGTGATCGCTCGCGGGCGGTCTCGCCTTCGCGCGCGATGCGGAGGAGCCATGTAGAGACGGCACGGTAGAGCGCTTGCCCGTCCCCGTTGCGGCTGAGCACGTCGAGGTGCGTGTGCACCGTGTTCGCGTCACCGCGCACCACGGGGCCGGTCGTGGCGGTCGTGAGTGGCGCGTGTGCGGCGTTGTCTGCGCTGCCCCGGGCGAGGCCGGCCATCGCCATTGGTAGCGCGGCGCTGGAGATGCCCGCGTCTTCGCACAATTGCTGAGCAGCGCGTAGCAGCGCGTACACACCGTTGCTCGCGAGCACTGCGGCGGCGTGGTACGCGGCCTTGCTCTCAGACGGGATCGTGTCAGCCGAGGCGCCACACTGTGCGGCGAGCCACTTCGCTCGTTCCACTGCCGGCGCGTCGCCCTCGACGGCGAAGAAGGCACCGGCGAGCTGCTCCAAGTCCGCCGGCGTTCCCGAGAAGGAGACCAAGGGGTGGCATGAGCCTACGGGGCCTAGCGCTCCCGCCTTGCGGAGGACTTCACCGGCCAACGCGCCGGACAGGTGGAGCCACGTGCGGTGGTCTGCGTTGCGAACGTCCTCGGGTAGCGCGCGGACGAAGGGGCCGAGTGCGTCGTCGGGCAGCGCGAGCAGCACGATATCCGCGTTGGCGAGGTCGGGGAGGGCGCTACAAAAGAAGGGCATGCCGTCGTCGTAGAACGCCGTCGCCTCCGGTTGCCTGCGGCCCCACACTGTGGCGAGGACACCGGCGTCGTGCAGGAGCTTAGCAAAGCACCGGCCGGTCCTTCCGAATCCGACAACCGCCCACCGTGGGGCAGCGCTCACGCTTCGCGCTTCACGACGCGGACGCGGTCATCGACCACGGATACGTCGAGGGTGTCTCCGGCGCGGGCTTCACCGGACAAGATGCTGTCGGCGATGGCGCCTTCGACAATGCGTTCGATGGTGCGTCGCATGGGCCGCGCGCCGAACTCAGGGTCGAACCCGCCACTCTCGATCAGCAGGTCGACGACTTCATCGGACCATTCGTATCGGATACGCCGCTCTCCGAGCAGGCGCCGGCTCGAGTCCTCAAGTTGCAGCGATGCGATGCGGCGCACGTGGTCCTCCGCGAGCGGCAGGAACACCAAGCGCTCTTGGATACGGTTCCACAGCTCGGCTCGGAAGTGTCCGCGCGCGGAGTCGAGCACAGCCTGCTCACGACCCGTCTCGGGGGCTTCTTCCGCCGTGGTGCCGAATCCCACGCGCCGCGACTTGGGCGCAGCGAACGCAGCCTCGGCGCCCAGGTTGGACGTCATGACGACGACGGTATTGCTGAAGTCGACCGTCCGACTGCGGGAGTCGGTAAGGCGGCCTTCGTCGAGCAGCTGGATTAGGAGGTTGAGGACGTCGGGGTGGGCCTTCTCGATCTCGTCGAAGAGCACGAGTTGGTACGGCTTGCGGCGCACGCTCTCGGTGAGTTGGCCGCCTGCGTCGTGGCCGACATAGCCGGGAGGGGCACCGATGAGGCGCGCCACGGCGTGAGCTTCCATGAACTCGGACATATCGAGCCGCAGCATGGCGCTTTCGTCCTCGAACAGCACCCGCGCGATGGCCTTGGCGAACTCCGTCTTGCCCACACCGGTCGGTCCCAGGAACAGGAATGTGCCGATGGGCCGACCGCTGACGAAGCCTGCGTAGTTGCGGCGCAGTGCGTGGGCGACGCGCTCCCGCACGTCATCGTGCCCCACGATGTGCTGGCCCAAGTTGTCCGCGAGTCCGACGAATCGCTCACGGTCTCCGAGCAGAAGTTTGTCCGCAGACACTCCGGCGAGCTCAGCGACGATGGTCGCTACCAGGGAGCGGTCGACGTTGCCCGGCTGGCTTGCGCTGGCGCGGCGCTGCGCGCGGCTTCCGGCCAGGTCGAGCACGCTGATGGCCTTGTCCGGCAGTCGACGGTCGGGGAGGTACCGGTGGGTCAGACGAACGGCGGCGTCGAGCGCGTCGAGCTCGTATGTGACCCCGTGGTGGGCCTCATAGGTGGGGCGAATGCCCTCAAGGATGCGCACGGCATCGCTGGCGGACGGCTCCTCGACACGCACACGTTGGAAGCGCCGCGCGAAGGCGGGGTCGCCCTCGACGAACTTCGCGTACTCATCGAACGTGGTGGCGCCGATGCACGGGAACTCGCCGCGCGCGAGGGCGGTCTTGAGCTCGCCCGCACCGTCGGCGGCGCCGTCACCGCTGCCCATTCCGATCCAGTGGTGCAGCTCGTCCATGAACACGACGACGCGTCCCTTCGCTCGGGCCACCTCGGTTTTAAGGCGCTGGATACGCTCGCTGAACGACCCGCGAATGCCCGTGCCGGAGACCACCTTCGAGGACTCCAATTCGATGAGCACGCGGCCGGTCAGGCCGCTGGGCGCCGGTGCATCGCTGCGACCGACCATACGGCGCGCGAGGCCCTCGACGACGGAGGTCTTGCCGACGCCAGCCTCGCCGACGAGCAGCGGGTTGTTCGACCGGCGTTTGTTCAGGATGTCGATGAGCTGCTCGATCTCGGCGTCCCGACCGACGACATCGTCGATGAGTCCGTCGAAGGCCAGCAGCGACAGGTTTCTGCCGAGCTTCGACAACAGGGGGAACTCGCGCTCCTTGAGGACCAGGTCAACGCGTCGAACGGTAGGGGTCTGCTTGGCCACCGTTGCCGGCCGGCGCGCTGCGGGGCCCGGCGTGGCGCTCGGCCCATCCTTGGGAGCGGGCTCGTTGGGCACAACGGCAGGCGAGCTTCCGGTGCTGCGCCGCACGCTGGGCGGTAGCGGTAGATTGGAGGGGGCGACGACCGCAGGTCGGGAGCCGGACTTGGTCCCGGGCTCTCTGCCGTCGAAGAGTCGACGAGCGAGGTCGCGGGTGGTGTCGGAGGGCGCTGGGCGCTTAGCGGCCGGGAACCGAGCCTTGCGGCGCCGACGCACGTCGGCCGGCTCGCGAAGCCCGGAGGCGTTCTTGCGCTCCGCAGTGTCTTCTTCGTCCTCGTTTCCAGCCTCGTTGACGGTCGTCATCGTGGCGGCAGCGGCGGCCTGCGGGCGCGGCTGTCGGTGCGTCGCCGGCGCGTGCACGTGCTCGAACTGAATCTCGCGCTCGGGCGGGTGCTCAACGTCACCGTCCAGCTCTTGCGGTCCGGTGAGGTGGCTCAGCGCCCGTGCGCGGACGGTGCCCATGTCGAGGTCGAGCGCCGAGATGAGCGCGTAGGCCTGCGAGTCGACGATGGAGCAAAGCGCGATCAGAACGTGGAGGCTGCCCACATAAGGGGCGCCGGTCACGAGCGCGGTGTCGTGTGCGCGCTGCATGATCGCAGCCCACGCGTCGGGGGACTCTTTGGGCTGACGACGCACCAACGTGAGGAGCCGGTCGGCGGTCACCGAGTGGTCACTCAGAAACTCCGAGGCCTGGTTCTCCACCATGAAAATGCAGAGCAACAGGTGCGCCGAGGTCAGGTCGTGGCCGAGCTGATCGGCTACGTCTCTACTCTCGTCGACCACGGAGGTCAGATCATTGCTCCAGTCGAGCACCATGCTTCGTCGTCAGCGCCTAGTTGGGGATGCGATGGGAGGAGATTACCCGCGCGATCGATGAAATGCCATCAGTTCCATAAGTATCTGGAAAGCCGAATGACGACGGAGTCTTGGTCCGCATTTCCTGTCTCAGCACTTGATGGATTTGGGCCCAAAAAGAACGGAGTCGAGAAGTGTTCGAGGCGTACGTGGGGGAATGTGGGCGCGTGTACGGTCAAAAAGCGAGCCGCGCGCCTGAATTCCTACCGTTTGCCGAACACTTTGGAGAGCAGCCCCGAGCGCTCGTCGCCTTGCTCGAGCGCGATCGGATCGCCGACCGGGGACTTGCCCGGGACGGTGACCGCAGTGCCACCGAGCGCGGCGAGAAACTCGTGCGCGTCACGGAAGCGGTTGTCTGGCTTCTTGGACAGGCCCTTCTGGACGGCCCAGTCGAACGGCGTGCCGCGCAGCTTCTCCACGTTGAGCGGAGGTGCGGGCTCGTTCACATGCTTGAGCATGATGTCCATGGCGTTGTCGCCCTGGAACGGGGGCACACCGCAGAGCATCTCGTAGATCAGGACCGCGACCGCGTAGATGTCGGAGCGGATGTTGAGCTCCGCTCCCTTCGCTTGCTCGGGTGACATGTACGTGGGCGTTCCCATCGCGCGCCCTTTGAGGGTCAGCGTGGGGCCGCCGTCGTCGTGAACGGTTTTCGCGATGCCAAAGTCGAGCACTTTGACCATCTCGCGGCCATCTTCGAGCTGAACTAGGTACACATTCTCGGGCTTCAGGTCCCGGTGCACGATGCCGAGCGAGTGGGCTTCGGTGAGGGCGGAGAGCACGCCTTGTGCGATCGCGATGGCGCGCCGCATGGAGATGCCGCGGACGCCGTCGAGGATGTCGGAGAGCGGGTAGCCGTGGAGCAGCTCCATGGCCAGGTAGAGGTCGTTCTCGAACCCGTAGTCGAAGACGCGAACCACGTTCGGGTGGCGGAGTCGGGAGACCATGTCCGCCTCACGGCGGAACCTCGCGACCACCTCGGTGGGGCGTGGCGCGATCGGGCGGATCGTCTTGAGCGCGATCGCCGCATCGGTCTGGTTGTCGATCGCGCGATACACGATCGCGTAACCGCCGCGGCCGATCTCCTCCATCACACGGTACCGTGACGCAACCAAGTCGCCTTGGCTCAGCGGGGATGCTCCGGTTAGTCCTGGCTCGTCGTTCGACACACTGACAACAATGCAAGTGGGGGGGATCTGCCCCCAGCTTAAACCACCCTGGCCGCAGCCGCAAATGGCGCGGCGCGCGTCCGCTCTCGTGCACGCGGGCACCGCATGTGCGGTTGTGACACTGTGACCCGCGTGGTATCTCGGCCCCCCGCCCAACCCCTAGACCACAGCCATGAAGCTCCGACGGATCGACATCCTGGGGTTCAAGTCCTTCCGGACCAAGACCGGGTTGGAAATTGCAGACGGTGTGACGTCCATCGTGGGGCCGAACGGGTGCGGTAAGTCGAACGTCGTCGACGCCATCCGCTGGTCCATCGGGTCGCAGTCCCCCAAGGATTTGCGCGGCCGCGCCATGGAAGACGTCATTTTCGCGGGGAGTGAGAACCACAAGCCCATGGGGTTCGCCGAGGTCAGCCTCACGTTGGCCAACGACGGTCGCGATATCCCGCTGGAGTGGAAGGAGCACGCCGAGATCAAGGTGACCCGCCGACTCTTTCGCACCGGCGAGTCGGAGTACGAGATCAACGGCTCCAAGGTGCGGCTGCGGGACATCCACGCGCTCTTCTTGGGTACCGGCGTGGGCGCGAAGGAGGCTTACTCCATCATCGAGCAGGGCCGGATTGGCTTCATCGTCGCCGCGCGCCCCGAGGAGCGTCGCGTGATCATCGAGGAGGCTGCCGGCATCACGCGCTACAAGTTTCAGCGCCAGTCCGCGCAGCGGCGCCTCGAAAAGACCAAAGAGAACCTCGTCCGCGTGCATGACGTGCTCGGCGAGGTCGAGCGCCAGCTGGGGTCGCTTCAGCGCCAGGCGCGGAAGGCAGCGCGTTGGCGTGAGCTCACCGACTCGAAACGGGAGCTTGAGATTCGCGCGGCGTTGGACCGGCGCGACCGGGCTGCTGCTGGTCTCACGGCCGCCGAAGCCACCCTCGCGCAGGCCGCTGAAGCTGCCGAACGGACGCGGGTCACCCTGGTGTCGGCGGATACGCGGGCGGCGCAGCTTCGCTCGGAGGTGCAGCTCAACGAGCACGCGCTCAACCAGGCGACCGAGGCGACGTTCAAGGCCCGCGCGCGCCGCGACTTGCTGAAGAGCGGGATCGCGCACCAAGAGCGGGAGATGGAGACGGTCCGGGAACGCTCGGTCCGCATCCGACAACGGCAGGGCGAGCACGCGGAGCTCGATGCGCAGTCGACGCGTGATCTGGAGCGTGTGCGCGGCGCGATCGTGACGGCCGAGACGGAGCAGTCCAGCGTATCGGAGTCGCTTGAGAAGCGCGCGGCCGAGCTAGCGAGCGCGCGCGGGGCGGAATCTGAGACCATGCGGGAGGTAGACCGGCTCTCGGCGACCGCGGCGCGTTCGCGTGCGCTCGTCGCGGAGTTGGAGGCCCGAATGCAGAGCGCGGTGGCCGACCAATCGATGTTGGCGACGCGCTTGGCCGACGCTGACGCGGAGATCGCGCGGATGACGGTTGCGCTCACCGAGCAGGTGAACGCGCTGGCGGCGGCGCGCGAGGCGCGCACGGCTGCGGAGCTCGCGACGCGCGCGGCGGACGAGCGGCTGGAGCAGGCGAGGGCGGCGGAGCGGGCGGCCGGTGCGGCAGCGGATGCGGCCCGCGCGGCCCATCGACAGGCCTCGGCCGGCGCTGAGGCGGCTCGGGCGAAGACCCGTGCGCTCGATGGCGTGCTGACCCGCGGAGACGGGTATGCGGCGGGCGTCCGCGCGGCGCTCCGGGCTGTCGAGCGCGGGGAGTTGACCGGCATCGGGCGACCGGTCGCCGAGCGGCTTCGTGTGCCGCCGGAGTTCCGCGCTCGATTGACCGCTGTCGCCGGTCCTTTTCTGGATGCCCTCGTCGCAGATGGCGAGGCGGCAGCGCGTCGGTTCGTCAGCTGGGCGCGGGGGCAGGGCGTGGCGGCGTCGGTCACGTGGGGTGAGCCGGTTTCCGGGGCCCTTGCGGATTGGTGCAGCGCGGTCGATCCGGTTCCGCATGTGGTGGCCGCGCGGTTCGCTCAAACGGGGGTTGGCGATGACGTGTTCGCTGCGGGCGCACACCGTGTTTCGGGGGATGGGCGCGCGATGCGGACCGGGGAAGGCTTGGTCTCCGTCGGGACGGGTGAGGCGGCCGGCAGCGCGGTGGTGCAATTGGCCGCCGAGCTGGAGGAGGCTCGTTTGGCCGAGAGTGAAGCGCTGGCGGCCGTGCCGGCGACCGAGGCCGCGGTAGCTGAAGCGAGCGATGTGCTCGATCGTGCGCTGGCGACGCGGACAGAGGCGGCGGAGGCGGCGCAGGCCGCACGCGTTCGGGCGCGCGAAACCAAGAGCGAGGTCGAAGAGCGGGAGCGCGCGGCCGGGCGGCTGGAGCGGGAGGCCGCGGCGGCGACGCAGGCGCGGGAGCGTGTTGCGTCGCGGACGGCGGCGCTCTCCGCAGGGGTCGAGGCGGACCAAGCCAAGCTCGAAGGTGCCGTCGCTGAGCGCAGGGAGTCCGAGTCTGCGTTGGCGGAGTTCCACGCGATGTTGCCGGACCTGCGAGAGCGGGTGCGCGCGGAGTCCGATGCGGTCGCGGAGCTGAAGGCCACAGCTGCGCGGGCCGCGGAGCGGGCGTCAGGGCTGCGCGCGACACGCGAGCGGTTGGAGCAAACGCTCGCCGCGAGCGTCCGCCAGGTGGCGTCGCTGAACGCGGAGGCCGAAGAAGTCGCGGCGGCGATCGCCAAACTGGACGCTTCGCTGGCGGCGGATCGCCGAGCGCTCGTCAGTACGGAGGAGGACACGCTCGCGCAGGAGGAGCGGCTCGATACCGCCCGCGGCCGGCACGACGCGACGGCGACGCGGCTGCTTGAGGTCGAGGCGTCTATGCACGCTGCGCGCAAGGCACACGGCGCGAACGCGGACAAACTCCGGGCGGCGGAGTTGGCCGCCGAGCGCGCGCGGAACGATGTTGAGCATGCGGACGCGGCGTTGGCAGAGCGGTTCTTGATCACGCTGGCTGCCGCGCGAGCGATGTGCGCGGGCCGGCCGTTCGATACCGCCGCCCGTGAGGAGCTCGCCGACGTGACCAGCAAGCTCGACCGGCTCGGCGTTGTGAACCCGGCGGCCGAGGAGGAGTACTCCGAGGCGAATGAGCGGTTCGAGTACCTGGCGGCGCAGAAGCTGGATCTGGAGACGGCGATCGAGGACTTGGAGTCGGCGATTCGCAAGATGGACAAGACGTCGAAGGACCTGTTCATCAGCACGTTCAACGAGGTGAACTCGCGATTCCAGGTGCTGTTCCCGCGGCTGTTCGAGGGAGGCACGGCACGGATGGAGTTGACGATGCCCGATGACCTGTTGAATACGGGCGTCGACATCATCGTTTCGCCCCCGGGCAAACGCTTGCAGTCGATGACGCTGCTGTCCGGCGGAGAGAAAGCTCTGACCGCGGTGGCGCTGATTTTCTCGATATTTCAACTCAAGCCCACCCCGTTCTGTATTCTGGACGAGGTGGATGCTCCGCTGGACGCAGCGAACGTGGCTCGTTTTGCCGAGATGGTTCGCGAAATGTCTGCTACGAGCCAGTTTCTACTCATCACGCATAACAAGCGTTCAATGGAAGCCGCTGGTACGCTTTACGGCGTGACCATGCAGGAGCCCGGCGTATCGAACGTCGTGGGCGTGCGAATGCCCGGCCGCGGTGACTCTCCCGAGTCGTCGGCGGTCTGAACAAGGGGTTAGAGAACATGAATTTTTCCTTACTTTTCGTCGCGGAAGCTGCCGCGGCGACTGATGTTGCTGCGGAATCGGCGCAAGCCGCTGCCGGTCTGCCGGTCTCGCTGATCGTCGGAATCTGCGTGGCGCTGCTGGCGCTCGTCGGCGTGGCCGTCGCGGTGTCCCGGAAGAAGAGCATCACTGCGGATACGAAGCTTGAGCTCACCGACGACAGCAAGCCGTCGGTGGCGCCTAAGGATCCGCTCGCCGATCGCGCCGTCGTCGATGCTCCGGTGGAGATCACCGAGAACATGACGCTCAAGGAGATCAAGGCCGCCAAAGCTGCGCGTCTGAGCTCCGACTACATCGGCAGCTCGGCGTCCAAGGCCGAGAAGGACCGCCGGAAGGGCAAGACGGGGGCGCAGATCGCGCCGACGACGGAGCAACTCGCTACGGACGCCGTCGCCGCGACCCCAGACGATGTGGTCACCTCGAAGGTTCCTGCGCACGAGGCTGCACAGCCTGAATCCACGATTGAGGATGCCGCGGCCGCGGTGATCGTGCCCATTCCGGCGCCTGCCGCCGACGGGCCAAGCGATGCCGACGCGTTCGAGTCGGTGGCCGACGTCAGCCCCGCGGATTCCGCGCCGGCTGGAATTGCGGACGATTCCGCGTCGGAGCCGTTGACCGCCGCCGACGTGGCTTCGGATCCTGAGCCGCCGACCAAGCCGGCTCGCGCGCGTTTCCGTCGCCTTGAGCCCGGCAGCGCCAGCGGCGTGCATCCGGTTGCCGAAGCCGCACCCGCGATGCCTGCACCGGCAGAGGAAGCTGTACCTACAGAAGCTGCGCCCGCGGAGCCTGCACCGGCAGAGGAAGCTGTACCGGCAGAAGCCGCACCGGCGGAGCCTGCACCTGCAGAGGAAGCTGCGCCGGTAGAAGCTGCACCCGCGGAGCCTGCACCGGCAGAGGAAGCTGCACCCGCGGAGCCTGCACCGGCAGAAGCCGCACCCGTGGAAGCTGCACCGGCGGAGGAGGCTCCGACACGCGCCTTGGAAGCTGGGCTTGAGAAGACCCGCGGAGGATTCGTCGCACGCATCGGACGCCTGTTCTCGGGCAAGTCGAAGCTGGACGCCGACCTGGTCGAGCAGCTCGAAGAGGTACTGTTCACCGCCGACATCGGCGTGCAAACCTCGCAACGGCTTATCGAAGCCGTCCAAGAGCGCTTCGGCAGTGGCGAGATCGAGGATACGGACCGCGTCTGGGACGTGCTCCGCGCGGAGACCTCCGCCATTCTCGCGCAGAACCCCGGGCTCCTGCCGGATACGCCCGAGAAGAAGCCGTTTGTGCTCATGATGGTCGGCGTGAACGGCGCCGGTAAGACGACGACTATCGGTAAGCTGGCCGCGCAGTACTCGCGGCGTGGGCTGCGTGTACTGATGATCGCGGGCGATACATTCCGCGCCGCGGCGGTGGATCAACTCGCCGAGTGGGCGGACCGTGTTGGCTGCGAGATCTTCCGTGGTGAAGAGGGCGCGGACCCCTCCGGTGTGGTCTTCGACGGCATGAAGTACGCCACCGAAATCAACGCCGACGTGGTGCTCTGCGATACCGCCGGACGGCTGCAGACGAAGAAGCCGCTCATGGACGAGCTGCGAAAGATCGTCCGCGTCGCCGACAAGGCGTTGCCCGGCGCGCCCCACGAAACGGTGCTCGTGATCGACGCGAACACGGGCCAGAACGCGATCCAACAAGCGACGCTCTTCCAGGAAGCCGTTCCGCTGACCGGACTGGTGCTCACCAAGCTCGACGGCACCGCGAAGGGCGGCGTCATCATCGCGATCGGTCAAGAGATGCAGTTGCCGATCTACTTCATCGGCATCGGCGAATCGATCGAAGACCTGCGGCGCTTTGACGCCGAAGAGTTCGTGGACGCGCTGTACTAACGGCGTCACGACCGGCATCCAGCCTCGCTCCGCGCTGTGCGAAACTGGATGCGCTAGGGCGCGCTCAACTTCGTCGCTAGGACTCGGCTTCAGCGAGCAGCGCCAAGAAGCGGGCCTCGGGGATAACCTCGAGCGTTGCGCCTTCGCCAGCGCTGATCGCGTCGGCCTTCTTGAGCTTCGAGGAGCGCCAGCCGGTCTCGTACTTGGCGTAGTCCTGGTCGCCGATGACGAGGAAGTCGAGCTTGCTGCTCACCCCGGAGGGGGTGGTGCCGCCGAGCCCGCGGACACGCTTCTGCGCGTCGCCGCGACTCATGGCGTCGAGGGTTCCGGTGAACACGAACGACTTTCCGGCGATCGCGTTCTCGCCAACGCTCGGTCCGACGGTGGGCATCACCACGCTGACCTCGATCTCTTCGAGCAAGGCGTCGATCAACGCTGCGTTTAGTTGCAGCCCGGACACCACCTTCTCCGACACGATCGGCCCGATTCCGGGGATCTCGGCGAACGCCTCTGCGCTGGCGGCGCGGACGGCGTTGAGGGCTGCGATACCAGGGGAGGGGGCTTCGGAATCTTCAACCGGCGCCGTCTCTTCGGTGGGCTGCGGCCCGCCAAACAAACCGAGTTGGACTTCGTCGGCCTCGACAGCCGCATCGGCGATGGCTTCGGCTGGCACTGCCTCCGCCACTGCGCCAGCCACTGCCCCTGCCACTGCGCCTAGGCCCTCGGCGTCCGGCGTCGCGGCCTGGTTTGTCAGCACCGTGAATCGCTCGGCGAGCAAGCGTGAGACCGTGGAACCCAGGTCGGGGATGCCCAGCGCTGCGAGCAACTTGTCGAGCGGCAATACCCGGTGGGACTCCACTTGGTCGATTAGGTTCTGCGCGCTTTTGCGGCCGAGCCTGTCCAGGTTCTGTAGGTTCTCAAGGGTCACCCGGTACAGGTCGACGGGGGTCCGGACGAGCTCTGCATCCCACAACTGTTCCAGGATCTTGGGGCCGAACCCTTGGATATCGGTAACCTTCACAAAGTGCTCGATGCCGCGGACGCCCTGGCTTGCACAGTCGACGCCGTGGTCGGCGAAGAGGAAGTCACCGCGCCGCTCGGCTGGGGCTTCGCAGCTCGGGCACATCACGGGAATTGTGAGCGCACCGGGCTTGGACTCAACGACGGACTCCACGTGTGGGATCACGCCGCCGCGTCGGGTGACGAGCACCCGCGCTCCAGCGGCGAGGCCGGCGTCCGTGTTCTCGCCCAGCGCCAGCGTGGTGCCCGCCAACTTCTCAATGATGGCCAGGTTGTGCAGCGACACGCGGGTGACCGTCACGCCGGACAGCGACACGGGGGCGACTCGCGCGACGGGGTTGATCGAGCCAGACCGGCTGACGTTCCACTCGATGGACTCGAACGTCGAGATCCCGCTCTCTCCTTGGTATTTGTACGCGATCGCCCAGCGCGGGTGGTGGGCGGTCATGCCCATGGTCGCGTGCAGGGTCACGTCCTCGACCTTGAACACGATGCCGTCGGTCTCGAAGTCGTTGCTCTGCCGCGCGGCCGCGAGTTTTTCGTACGCCGCTTGGGCCGTCGCGCGATCGCAGGCGATGCCGGGCGCTGGCGTGAAGCCAAGCTCGCGCAGCACCTCGCGCTTGCCGCGCTCGGTGTCGATGTCCTCAAGCCCGATGGCATCGTACGCGAAGAACTGCAGGCCGTAGTCCGCTGTTTTGTTGGGGTCCTTCTGCTTGATCGCACCCGCCGTGAGGTTCCGCGGGTTCGCGAACTGCGTGGCGTACCGGGCGTTGAACACGCTCACGGGCATGTACGCTTCGCCCCGGACCTCGAGCCCAGGCCGGTCGACCCGGTCAGGGACGCCGCCGATCCGCCGAGCGTTTTCGGTGATCAACTCACCGACGCGGCCGTTTCCGCGGGTGGCCCCCAGGTCGAGCGTGCCGTCGTCGCCATAGCGAACGCTCATCGCGACGCCGTCAATTTTGTGCGACGCGAACGCCCCACCTTCGAAGCGATCGAACCACCGGAGGAGCTCGTCCTCGGAGTAGCACTTGTCGAGCGACAGCATCGGATGCGCGTGCTCGACCTTGGTGTCTGACAGGCCGGCTTCGACCGCGCTGTCCGTCGCGCCACCGACCTGCGTCAGCAACGGCGAGTCGGGGCGCAGCGCGCGCAAACGCTCCAACATCGCATCGTAGAGGTCGTCCGGAATCGCCGGAGCGTTGGCCTCCCAATACAGGTGATTATGTCGCCGCACCTCCGCTTCGAGCGCGTCGACGTCCAATTGCATTACAGTCGCGTGATCCATTGCACCGTTCTCTCAAAGCGAGCGCGCTTCGACAAGCCGCTAAATCTCATTGCGCCCAAGCCGTGTGAGCCCTAGGGTGCGTGCCCCATGGCACGACGAAAAGACAGCGTACAGATCTCCCGCACTCGCGCGAACGAACCTCGAAAGAAGGGCGTGTCGCCGCGATTCACCCACGGCACCCGCGTCGCGTTCAACGTGACCTGTGAGGTGTGTGGCAAAGACGACACGCTGCCGTTCGTCCCCCACAACGTCGAGCAGCTGATGTGCGGCGCCTGCGCCAAAGAACACTACGGCGACAATTGGGACAAAGGGCGCACCGAAGGGCCCATGGAACTCGAGTTCGCCTGCGCCTCGTGTGCACGCGTCACGGTCGCTCCAATCGTTGAAGGTGAGCCCGCGCCGCTGCTCTGCCGACTGTGTGAGGCCGGCGTCGAGAAGCCGGTGCACGGCCGGATCGACGGCGATGTGATCGACTCCAAAGCGGGCGTGCGCAAGCGCAAGAAGTAGGGCGGCGGGCCCTTCGCCCGCACCTCCACTTCACTGAATCCACGCTCACGCATGCGCTACCGCCAGCGCTCTCGCGTAACCACGTTCGTGTCCGCGCATGCGCTACCGCCAGCGTGCCAGCGTAAGCACGTGAGCCGCCGAAGCGTCGTATCGCCCGCGAGCGCCCTTGAAGCGAAATCGCCGGACGTCTACGGTTGCGCGTCCCCTCGCGCTCCGCGCACGACCCACCCGCATGATGTATCGACCGACCCTCCCTGTTCTCGCGCTGGCCTCTCTCGTGCTGTTCGCCTGTGGCGATACAGAACCGCCAGGCTCCGAAGACGTCAGCGGCGTCGACACGACGGATGTCACCGAAGATGTCGCGGTCGACGTGCCCGACGTGGCCATCGACGTGGTTGAAGAGGTCACCGTGCTTCCGTGCATCGCCGGCACGCAGCGCTGCGCGCTCGGTGGCATCGCCGCCTACGAAGTCTGCAACGACGACGCCGAGTGGGAGGCGTTCTTCTGCGAAGGCGCCGAGGTGTGCTTCGACGGCGAATGCGCCAGCACGGTCTGTGAGCCGTTCACGGTCGAGTCCTGCAATTCGTGCCGCAGTTACGTGGGCTGCAACGCCGGCGGCACCGCGCAAGGGGAGTGGCCCGTCCCGTTCGACCGCACCTGCGAAGACGTCGACGGCGTACCGACACTCATTCCCGCCGTTTGCACGCCGAACGCCTCGCGCTGCTCCGCCGAGGACCCGAACGTCGTAGAGACCTGCGGCGAGTGTGGTCAGTCTTGGGGCATCGCGCGCGACTGCTTCGGCGAGGACGAAACCACCGTCTGCGACCTGGGCGCCTGCATCACGCAGTGCGAGTTCATCCGCAAACGCGACACGTACATCGGCTGCGAGTACTGGGCGATCGACCTCGACAACGCGCTCGTGCCCAGCGGCGGCGGCACCCTCGACGCCGATGGAACACCGTTCGCGGTCGTCCTGTCGAACCCCTCGGAGACGCTCGCCGCTGAGGTGACCATCTCCATGCAGGACGGCGAGGTTTACGCCGCCGTCATCCCGCCGCTGGGCCTCGAGATCGCTCGACTGCACTACTACGCGAACGGCGCCGACACGGTCGGGCTCCCGCTCGCCGACCTGCAAGGCACCATGATTGGCGCCGAGGCGTTCCGAATCGAGGCCTCGCTTCCGATCGTAGCGTACCAATTCAATCCGCTGCAGAACGAAGAGGTGTATTCGAACGACGCCTCGCTGCTCTTCCCAACGTCCTCGCTGGGCACCGACTACTGGGTCATGACCCGCCGGCAGACGTTCGACAGCCTCAAGGGCTACGTGACCGTCGCGGCCGTGCTCGAAGGTGAGACGCGCGTCACCGTGACCCTGCCGGAGTACACGCAAGAGAACCCGCTCATCACGCTCTCGGGCGTCAACGTGCGCACCTCGGAGCCTATCGGCCCCATGCGCGGCGGCGACACCCGCGAGTTCGTGCTGCGCCAGTACGAAGTGCTCAACATCGAGACCAACCGCCCCGGCGCCGACCTGACGGGCACGCACGTGACGTCGGATCGTCAGATCGCCGTGTTCGGCGGCGCCGAGGCGGCCAACGCGCCCAACGACGACAGCTGCGTGCACCGCGTGAGCCAGAACGACTGGGTCTGCGAGGCCACCCGCCGGACGCTCAACCCCGTGCCGTGCACCAACGACAACGGTGACCCCGATATCTCGCGCTGCTCCGACTACATCACCTGCTGCGCGGACCACATCGAGCACCAAATGCTGCCGTCGTTCGCTTGGGGCCGAAGCTTCAACGCCACGCGCAGCGTGCAGCGCGGTGACGAAGCCGACTCGTGGCGCATCCTCGCCAGCCAGGACAACACCCGCGTGAACCTCATCGGCCTGCCCGACACCTGGCCGCTCATCGATCTGTTGCCTTCCCCCGGGCGCCGCGAGATCGACCTGGACGCTGGCGAATGGGTCGACTTCCAAAGCCCTGTCGACTTTGAGATCTCGGCGACCGGCCCGATCATGGTCGGGCAATTCCTGCAAGCCGAGTTCGCGCCGTTCCCCCAGTCCATCGACGCCGAAAAAGAGCCGCACGTGGACGCTGGCACTGGCGACCCGGGGTTCATCCTCGGCGTTCCCTCCGAGCAGTACCGCGACAGCTACACGTTCCTCGCACCCGACGCGTTTGAGTTCGACTACGTGACCATCACCGCGCCGGTCGGCACGACCGTGCAGTTGGACGGCGAAGCGCTAGAGCCGTCGGAGTTCGAGGTGTTCGGAAGCGGCGACTTCGCCGTCGCACGTCGCGCCATCGCGGACGGCGCGCACACGCTCACAGCCGACGCTCCGGTGGGCCTGATGGTGCACGGATACGACCGCTTCGTGTCCTACGGATACCCGGGCGGATTGGATCTCCGAGACCTGAGCGGCGGTCGCTAACGTCCAGTGTTTTAAGGGGGTTCCGTGTTGACCGGGACTGGCGTGCTCGGCTAACTTCGACGTATGAAATTGGCCCGCACCCCGTCCGGAATCCCCATGTCTCACCCCCTCGGCTCATTCCGGTCCTTGGCGATCGCGCTCGTCGCCATCTTCGCGCTTGCCGCCTGTGGCGATTCGCCCGGTGGAGAAGACGCGAGCGATGCGTCGGTCGAAGTCTCTGATATCGCTGAGGATTCAGGGTTCGACGCGTCAGACTCGGACGACGCCGATGCCGGCGCCAACGACGCCGCCGAGGCCGACACGCCCAGCGATGTCGCAGATGTCGACGCTGCCGAGCAAGACGTCGGCGCCGACGTGGGCCGCGACACCTTCTTCGACCCGGATGTGCCGTCCACCGGAGACACCGCGACGGACGTGCCGGTTGATGCGATGGGCGTGTACTCCATCGATCCGTCGAGTGGCCCGACAGATGGCGGCACGTTTGTGCTCATCTTCGGATACGGCTTCACCGTCGACACCGTCGTGCTCGTCAACGGGCGCGCCGTCGAGGGACTCGACTTCGTCGATGACGAGACGCTGCTCGCGTACATGCCCGCCAACCCGGTCGGGGTGTATGACGTGAAGTTCGTCAACGGCGGCACGCAGGCCATTCTTGAAGAGGGCTTCGCGTACTACTCCGAGCTCACGTTGAGCGGCGTTGAGCCGGCGGTTGGCCCGGAACGTGGCGGCGTGCCCGTCCGCGTGACCGGCGCCGGCTTCACCGCAGATACCTTCGTCAGCGTCGGTGGCCGACTCGGCATTGACCGCCGTTTCATCGACGCCTCCACCCTCGAGTTCATTCTACCGCCCGGCGTCGCCGGAACAGCGGACGTCCGGGTGACCAACGCCAATGGCAGCGTCGCCCTCGATGATGCCTTCACGTTCTACGCCGAGCCGGAGATCGAGTCGATCTCGCCCGGCGCCGGAGCGCGAACGGGTGGGTACGAGACGACGATCTTCGGGCGCGGGCTCGGAAGCGTCACAGAGGTGTCCTTCGGCCCGGCAAACGCCGTCATCAACGCACAATCGGAGACGTCCATCGTTGTCGTCGTGCCGGCCGGAAACCCCGGTGGTGCCGATGTGCGCGTCGCCGGACCGAACGGTGGCGACACCGCGATGAATGGGTTCGTCTATATCGGAGACGGCGGAACGCTCGAGATCGACGGCGTGGTACCCAACTCCGGCCCGGAGATGGGCGGCGACACCGTGTTGGTCGTTGGCCCGCTCGTGGACCAAGCCGTCGCTGTGCGGTTTGATGATGCGCCGGCGACGTCGCTGGTCGCGCTCGGTCCGGGCATGCTCGCCGTCGTTGCCCCAGCGGGCGTCGGCTCTGCGGACGTTCATGTGGACCTCCCCACGGCGACCGCGAACTTGCCCGACGCGTATCGGTACCTTCCAGTGCTCGAAGTCGAGGCTGTGACGCCTTCCACCGGCGACGTCGCGGGCGGTGAACCCGTTACCATCACCGGCGCCGGATTTACGTCGTCTTCGACCGTCCGTTTCGGCCCCGCATCGGCGCGCTCCACCTTCATCTCTTCCACCGAGCTCGCCGCTATCGCGCCTCCTGGCCCGCTCGGCTTTGTCGATGTTCAGGTGAACGATAATGGCCGCGTTGCGACCCTGGCCGAGGGGTTCCGTTACACCGAAGTTCCCGCCATCTCTGCGCTCGTGCCGTCGCGCGGCTCCATCGCTGGAAACACGTACATCATCATCCGCGGTCGCGGGTTCAACGGTGACATCGAGGTCCTGTTCGGCGCCGACCCGGCCACGGACGTGACGGTGATCGACGGCGCGACCCTCGCCGTTCGCAGCCCCCGCCACGCGGCAGGGCGGGCCGGCGTGCGCGTCGTCGTCGACGGCGTTGAGACCAACGTATCCACGTTCGTTTACTTCGACCCCTACAGCCCCGCGGGCGGATGGTGGGGAGACGCCATCAACGGCTCCGTCAACGTTACAGTCGAGAATGGCGCCACGGGCGAGCGCGTTCCCGACGCCTACGCCACGCTGCACCTCCGGGCGGACGAGTCCGCGCGCGTATGCCGCACCAACGACGCCGGCCAGTGCACCATCTCCTACCCCGACGTGCTCGGCCGCCAGACGATCAGCGCGTCCGCCGTGGGCTTCTCGTCAGCCACCGTCACTTCGGTCGATGCCGAGAACGTGATCATCTCGCTCTCCGAGACCGTGCCGCCTTCGAGTGGCCCCCCGCCGGAGTACACCCCGCCGACCATCGTGGGCACGCTCGACGGCCTCGATAAGCTGATCGACCCCTCCGATGACGAGCGCATCGTGGGCGTCATCCGGACGTCGACGCCGGGCGTCGGCGCATCCAACCCGCAGGGCACCGGGTTCGCCCAGGTCACATGGAACGGTGAAAGCACCGCGCTGCCGTACGCCATGGCCTCGCGCGAAGGCGAGCTCGCGGTCATCGCCCTGTGTGGTGTGCTCAGCAACAGCACCGGCGAATTCACGCCGCTCTACATGGGCATCCAGCGTGGCCTCGTGGTCCGCGGAGAGGGTACGGAGTTGGAGGTCAACCTCGACTGCAATATCCACCTGTCACAGAGCCTCACATTCAAGTTCCGCAGCCCGCCGCTCTACGCGGGTGGCCCGGAAATCAACGAGGCCATCCCGTACCTGAACCTGGGCAACGAAGGCGCCACGGACCTGCTGCGTACCGCTCGCGGTCGCGATGAGATCCTCACGCAGGACCACTTCGCGCCCCTCTCCGTGCCAGAGCTGGCGGACGTGTTCTACGATGTGATCGGTCAGTCCGAGCCGCTCGATGGGGGCCTGCCGTTCAGCGTTGTGTACGCCCGGAACGTGGTGAACCTGGATGAGCGCGTCGACTTCCCCGAGAGCGTGGCGCCCGCCGACATCCTGTACCCGGCACCCAACGCCGTCGCGGTCGAGCGCCGCTTCGAGTGGCAGCTTCCCACCGATATCGACCCCGATTTCTACTACGCGTACATCGAGGAGCCTGGGCTCATCCCGATTCGCCATTGGGAAGTTTGGCTGCCCGGTGACCAGACCGGCTTCAACCTCCCGTACTTCCCGCCGGACGCCGATACGGCGGTGCTCCCCACCGGGTCGCTGGTGATCGTCGTGCTCGCCATCGACGCGTACACGTTCGACTACACGCGCTTCGAAGACAACGACTTCGGGTCGTGGAACTGGGCCTCCTACAGCGGCGCTGGCCACTACTTCATCAACCCGGATTGACTCGCGTCGCGCGGTAGGGGACACCGTCCGGCATGTCCAAGCACACACCGATGATGCAGCAGTTCCTCACTGCGAAGGAACTGCACCCTGAGTGTCTTCTGTTCTTCCGGATGGGCGACTTCTACGAGACCTTCTTTGACGACGCGGTCACCGCGTCGCGTGAGCTCGACCTCACGCTGACGGCGCGCGAAAAGAAGAGCGGCAACCCCGTGCCGATGGCTGGCGTGCCCCACCACGCGGCCGCCGGCTACATTCGACGGCTGGTCGAGAAGGGCTACCACGTAGCGATCTGCGACCAGCTGGAGAGTCCCAAGAACGCCAAGGGAATTGTTCGACGCGGCGTCACACGCGTTATCACTCCCGGAGTGACCCTCGACGCGGAGTCGCTCGACGCGAAGCAGAACAACTATCTGGCGACGCTGGCGGTCTCCAAACCGAAATCTGCCGATATCATCGCGCTCGTTCTGACCGACGTGTCCACCGGCGAGGTGCGCGTCTGCGAGGTCGCGTCGATGGCCGACCTGACGGTGGAGCTGCTACGTGCCAAGCCGGCTGAAATCGTGCTCGGTGAGCCGCACGCCGCCGTACTACGACCACTCGTGGAGGGGCTCCAAATTCACATCACGGAGCGCCCTGAACGAGCCCTCTCGATGGCGCGGGTGGTGGAGAGCGCACAGCGCCGTACGCTGGACGTCGCCGAGTCCGGGCAAACGCTCGTGACCCTATCGAGCGCCGAGGTAGAGCAGCGTTTTCGGTCCCTGGACGCCCACCAACTCCGGGACCGTACCGCCGTCGAGTCAGCGCTCGCGCTCATGTTCGACTACGTGATGGCCACGCAAGGCGGGGTGCCGCGGTCTATCGACGAGCCGCAACTGTATCGGACCAAGGACTTCCTGGTGCTGGACCCCGCGTCGGCGGCCAACCTGGAGATCTTCGAGACGCTGATGGGCGGCCGTAAGCGCGGCAGTCTGTTCAACGTCATCGATCGAACCGTCACGTCCGCAGGTGGTCGCCGGTTGCGGACGTGGCTCGCATATCCGCTCACGTCGCCTGGCGCGATCATGTACCGCCAGAACGCGGTCACCGAACTTGTGCGCCACCTGGAGACTCGCGAGCGACTTCGCGCGGTCCTCGGGGATTGCCATGACATCCAGCGGATCAGCGCGAAGCTCACCGCCGGCCAGGGAAATGCCCGCGACCTCGTGACATTGGGCGCGACGCTGCGTCGGATTCCAGAGCTTCACCGCCTGCTCGATCTGCTCAACGACCCCGCGCTGGCGAGCGTGCGGAAGAGCCTAGATGCCTGTGAAGATCTGAGCGCGATGGTCGACGCCGCCATCGTCGATGACCCGCCGATGGCGCTCACCGATGGTGGGCTGATCCGAAAGGGCTACTCCGCGGAGCTCGATGAGCTGATCGTGCTCACCACGAACGCCAAGGCTTGGCTGCTGGCGTTCGAGGCGGAGGAGCGCTCCAAGACCGGCATCACCTCGCTAAAGGTGAAGCACAACAACGTGTTCGGCTATTACATCGAGGTCACCAAGGCGAACCTCGAGCTCGTGCCCGAAGACCGGTACGTCCGAAAGCAGACGCTCGTGAACGCGGAGCGCTACTACACGGCGGAGTTGAAGGAGAAGGAAGAGGCCATTCTGTCTGCGTCCGACCGACGGTCCGACGTGGAGTACGCGCTATTCGAAGAGGTGCGTTCCGCCGTTATCGCGGAGCTCGCGCGCCTGCGCGGTACCGCCGAGCAACTCGCGGAATTGGATGCGCTGGCCGGTCTGGCCGAGCTCGCGCACCGCAACCAGTACACGGCGCCTGAGGTTGTAGACGAAGTCGGGATTGATATCCGAGGTGGCCGCCACCCGGTGGTTGAGACCATGGTCGAAGGCGGGCGGTTCGTTCCGAACGATGTCCTTACGCAGCCCGACCGTCGGATGCTCATCATCACCGGCCCGAACATGGCAGGTAAGAGCACGGTGATTCGACAAGTGGCGCTGATCGCGCTGCTGGCTCAGATCGGCGCGCATGTGCCCGCGACCTCCGCGCGTATCGGCGTCGTCGACCAGATCTTCAGTCGTGTGGGCGCCAGCGACAACCTGGCGCGCGGGCAATCGACGTTCATGGTGGAGATGACCGAGACGGCGCACATCCTGACGAACGCGACCGACCGTAGCCTGGTCATCCTCGACGAGATCGGCCGCGGCACGTCCACGTACGATGGTCTGTCGATCGCGTGGGCGGTGGCGGAGTTCCTGCACGACAACGCGCAGTCGCAGACGCTCTTCGCCACGCACTACCATGAGCTCACCGAGCTCGCGCGCGTGCAGCCGTCCATCGTGAACATGAACATCGCAGCGAAGGAGTGGAACGATGACATCATCTTCCTCCATACGCTTGTCGACGGACCCGCGAATCGCTCCTACGGCATTCAGGTAGCACGCCTCGCGGGTGTGCCGGCCGATGTCGTCGCCCGCGCGCGAGAGGTCCTCGGCATGCTCGAGCAGGCCGGTTACGAAGATGACGAACCGGCGCTCGCCAAGTCGACCAAGCAGAACGGACCGCGCGTTCGGAAGACCCCACAACTGAACCTGTTCTCTGCCGAAGCGAACGCAGATCCGACCTCTCAGAGTCTGCCCCGAGTCGTACGTGAGTTGGCGGAGATGAGCCTCGACTCACTCACGCCGATCGAGGCTCTGAACGTGCTGTACGCGATGAAGAAGCAGGCCGAGAAGCTCGCGAAGTAGCCCGCGACGTCGCGCCGCAGGTACCAGCGCGACTACTCCTCGCAGTTCTCCGCGCGGTGCACGACGAGCACATCGAGCGCTTCGAGGTCTAGCTCGCGTAGCTCGTGAAGGTTCGCGGCGTCGCCCGCGGGCAAGTTGCCCTGCATCGCCACCTCGATGTCGCTCAGTCCGGTGAAGAGCAGGGCGAACATCTCATCGAGGATTTCGCAGTACCCGATACGGTTGTCGAACCGCGCCGAAATCGCGCTCTCCACCATTCGAGACTGAAAGTCGAACTGACGGGCCTGGTGCGCGGCGATGGTCTCGTCCGTTCGTGTCACGGCCTGGGCCATCCACAGGCGCTCGCAAGGCTCGTCGCTCTCGGCAGTCGCTTGCATATAGTGCACCATCTCGGCCTCGGTCGCGGTGGCGTAGTCCAGGCTGCGAAGCTCTCGGAGTAGGGTGTCGCAGGCCAACAGTCGCTCGCTCACCATCACGGTCCGCGGCGTGGACGACCCACCACCACACGCTGAAATGACCATCGTGAGAGACATGCAACACGCCGCCGTGGCGAGCGCGCGCGGTAACAGGGAGCTGGCGGTGGTCGCGGTTCGGCTATTGGGCATCAGGTCCAGCGAGTTGGCGAAGCATCAACGACTGCAGCACATCGCGGGATTCGTTGAGAACGCGGCCGAAGCGGCGGACGATCGTCATGATCAGCATGAGGCACAAGTCAGGGTTTTGCTGTTTCAGCGTTCGAAATGAGTCTAGTGAGAGCTCCAACACCGACACGGGCGTCGCAGCCTCGACGGCCAGCGCGCGGTCGCCTCGCAGCACGAGCGAGAGCTCCCCGAAGGAGTCGGACGGCCCCAGTCGGGCGACCTTTCGCTCTCTCCCGGTCTCGTCGCGAATCCAAGCGTTCAGGGTGCCGGAGACCACGACGTACAGGCTGCCGCTATCGTCGCCTTGTTCGTACAATCGGTCACCGCTAGTGCCGCTCAGCGCCACAAAGTAGGGCGTGATGGCTTCGAGCGCGATCGGAGAGAAGTCAGAGAACAGGGCGGAAGCGCCGAGCGCTTCGAGGGCAATCTCGGCAGATTCTGTCGTCACTCGTCAGCTCCAGATAGCGCGCCGCGGTGCCGCGCAGCGGTCGCGACGTAGTGCGTCGCTGAGCGGTACAAGCCCGCGACTTCGTCGTCTGTGAGCGTGCGCCGAACCTTGGCGGGGCTCCCAAGCACCATGGAGCGCGGCGGAATCACGGTGCCTTGTGTCACGAGCGCGCCAGCTCCCACGATAGACTCGCGTCCGACCACGACGTCGTCCATCACCACCGCACCCATGCCGATAAGACATCCGTCTTCGACGGTACACCCGTGGACGATCGCGCGGTGGCCGATGGTCACATCGTCGCCGATGCGCGTACCGGGGCCGCCCGACGTGACGTGCACCATCGAGAGGTCCTGGATGTTGGTGCGCGCGCCAATGCGGATGGGAGCGACGTCCGCCCGGAGCACCGTGTTGTACCAAACGGACGACCCCTCACCGCAGGTCACTTGCCCGAGCACGACGGCACCGGGGGCGACAAATACGTCGCGCTCCAGCGCAGGTGTGTGGCCTTCGAATGACAGCACAGTGCCGCTGACCTTGGGAGGCGAACTATCCACCGGGCACCCAACCGGTCGGGTCTTCGCTGGTGTCCTCGTAGTAGCGATAGCCGACCGCCACTTCGTCGCCCAAGGCGGGCACAGCGTCGCCGTAGAACACGATGCTGTTGCTCACCGGCTCAAAGTCCCAGCCGTCTTCGTTGGAACGTGCCAGCACTTCGCCATTGTTGATCACCCGAAGCGTCGACGTGATGGGCGTCTTAGACAGCGTGTATTGGGCGGCGGCGCCGATGGCCGACCGAACGATCCGGTTGATCGTACCGGAGAGGTCGTCTGCGCAGATGGACCCGAACGAACCACCGGATTCATAGGCGGCGCGGATGTAGGCTGCTCCGCCTTCGGTGGAGAGCCCCGGGCCGGTGGCGGAGATGCATCCGTCCGGCATGTCGCCAGTGATGGCGTATGCTGTGATGTCGCGGCCGTTCAGCAACTCCACGAATTCGGTCACGAACTCGCACTCCTCTAAGCCCGGGTGCACGTCCGCGTCGCAGAGCGGGTCGTCTTCGCCGCGGAGCCGTGTGGTTTGGTCGTCTTCGTCCGTCAGAAACACGATGATACGTTTGGCGCGCGACCTCCAAGAGGCTGCAGCATTCGAGGTCTGCTCTCCGCGCAGGATCACATTGGTCGCCGTCTCGATCCCGTACTCGAAGTCGAGCGGATACCCCTTCGGAGGGTTGCGAAGCTGGGTCGCGAAATCGGTGAGGTCCCGACTGAAACCCGGGTCCACCTGGAACCACAGCTCGTTTCGCATGTTCGTCGACACGACCGCGACGCGGAAGTCGATGAGCGTGCTCGCCAAGGTGTCGAAGAACAAATTCGCGGTGGAGATGACCGCCTCCCGGTCGTCCTGCATCGAGACCGAGCTGTCCGCGACCCAGAGGAAGTCCACTGGAGTGCCGACCTCTTCGAGCAACTGACTGCGACAGAACCGCTCGGTCGAGTCGTCGAACTGCCCGGCGGCGGTGCCGTCCGTCACGTCTGCAAACAGTCGTCGGGCTGTTGGGTCGTCTTCAGCAGAGGCCGGCATGACCGCGCCAACGATGACGGTACGGGCGCGGGAGCGATAGGCGACGTGCATCCGCGCCACCCACTCATCCGCGGTGTCCCCGGCTCCGGACGAGCCGCCAGGGACCGTCAGCGATTCCAACCCAAGGAGGCTGGCCGCCAACCGATCGCGCGCATCTGCACCCGACGTCGCCGGGGTATCGAAAGTCCATCGAATCGTGCTCACCGCGCCGGAGGTGTCGTCCCAGTTGCGCATCGGGGCGTTGGAACGCTCCGACAAACGCACTTCGCGTCGTCCGAACCGGATGACCTCGGACTCGGCTTGTTGAACACCGCGGCGAACCGTCTCGTCCGGGGTCTTCGAGATGACGAACCCGTAGATGGGGACGCTGTCGGCGTCGAACCATCCGCCACGGAGCACCGCGTCGTCGAGGTTACTCACGGCGTACAACCCGTCGCTGGAGAAGTCTGCCGGCAGCGTCAGCAGCCAGTCGCCGGACTGATCGGTCAACTCCCGCGTGGGCGGCTGGGTCCGGCGGTCACAGGCGCGCGCGACCGACTCCTCGGCGTCCGGGGTGCCATCGCCATCCGTGTCCTCGGATAGCGGCGACGTCTCATACGGGTCGACGACACCATCTCCGTTGAGGTCTTCATCGCCGTCCGCGATCCCGTCGTCGTCGGAGTCTGCGTCCAGCGGGTCCGTGCCCGCGGTGTGGTGCTCCTGGCCGTCCGTCAGGCCATCGCCGTCGGAATCGGGGTTGAGCGGGTCCGTGCCGGCTGCAGCCTCGCCTCCGTCGCTCAGGCCATCGCCATCCGTGTCGGCTAGTCGCGGGTCGGTCTCGGACCGCTCCACGTAGCCGTTGTGGTTGGTGTCCTCATCACCGTCGTCAATGCCGTCTCCATCGGTGTCCGCCGACTCCCAGTCGGTCTCGCCCAGCTGGGGGTCGAACTCACCGTTGAGGTTCCGGTCCTCGAGCCGGTTCGGGATCCCGTCGAGGTCCATGTCCTCGTCGGGGCCGTCGCCGGGCGAGAGCGGAGCGTCCAAGCCCGCGTCGTCCCCGACGGTGGTGTCCAGCGCGTCTGATTGCCCCTCACCCGCGTCGGAACGTGACTCTGCGTCCCCGCACGCGACGAGCAGCGCGAACGAGCACCAAGCGAGCGCATGCGGAGAGAGTCTGAGCATTTAGTCAGCGAAGAGGTTGGCGTACTTGTTGAGCTTCTTCTCGGCCCGCTCGGCCTCCGCGGCGCTCTGGTCAGCGCTTGGGCTGCCGCTCTGTTCGTCGCCGGCGTTGTCGTCCTTCGCGGTGGCATCGGCTTCTGCTGGAGCTGCCTCCGGTTCTTCAGGCGCTTCGACCTTGGCTGCCTCGGTCGCCTTGGCGGCGCCGGTGTTGGTCCGCTTGCGCGCACTGCGCCGACGCTTTGCGGGCGTCTCCGTTTTCGCGGTCTTCGACTTCGGCGCGCTGTCCGCGTCCTTGGCCGACTCGTCGGAGTCGTCGTCGATGTCCCACCCATCGTCGGATGCGGGAGGCGTCAGCGCGGACTCGGAGGGACGTTGACCAAGCGCATCAACCCACGCCTTGAACGCCGCGGTGGTGCGCTCGAGGTCCGTCGCGCTGGAGCGCCCGCTGAGCTGTGTTGAGAGGGTGCTGAGGACGGCGTCGGGAACCGGACCCAACGCGGCGGAGGCGTCGATGGTCGTCGACTCGGGAACAATGCCGGTGAGCAGCTCCACGATCAACGCCGCGATGCCGTACCGGTCAGCCGCTTCACCGTAGCTCGCCGGGTTGCGCAGCACGCCGACCGGGAGGTAGGCGGTGGCGTCCGCCTCGAACGTGACCATTCCGGTCTTCTTGTCCTTCAGACCCGTCGTGAGACCGAAGTCGGCCAGCAGCACGGTGCCGACCTGGTCGAAGTACACACGCCAGGGCGAGATGCCGCGGTGTACGACGCCGTGGGCGTGCGCATGGCTGATCGCGCGGAGCAGTTGCAATCCCCAGCGCGCGACGCTCGTCACGTCGAACGGCGCGTCCATGCGCGACTTGAGCGAGGCCACCACGTTGTCCGTGACGTAATAGAAGTCCTCCTCGAACTCCGCGTCGATGACGCTGAGGATGTTCGGGTGCACGAGCTTCGCGGTGCGTGTCACGGCCTGTGCGATCGCGGTCACTTCTTTGGCCGAGAAAGACTCGACGTCCAAGGTGCGGATGAGGACAGGGCGCCCCAGAACCGTATGCTTTGCACGGTAGATGTCGCCGGTTGGGGTCGGCTGCACCAGCTCAAGGTCTTCGTATCGGTCGGAGATGGCCATGGTCACTCGTTCGTGGGTCTAGTTCTAGAGACGACTATAACGCGCCCCCCAGCGAATTTCACGTGCCGAACGAAGGATTCCCGTTATGGCGTCGTTCGCGTGAGCACTTGCGCTAGGTAGCGCCCCGTGTGGCTTTCCGCCACCCCCGCGACAGCTTCCGGCGTGCCCTCGGCCACAATCCAGCCGCCAGCCGATCCACCTTCGGGACCCACGTCGATGACGTGGTCCGCGCACTTCACGATGTCCAGGTTGTGCTCGATGACCACCACCGAGTTGCCCTCGTTGACCAGACGCTGCAGCACCAGCAGCAGCTTTCGGATGTCCTCGAAGTGCAGGCCGGTGGACGGCTCGTCGAGGATATACAGCGTCTCTCCCGTCGCGACCTTCGCCAGCTCCCGAGAGAGCTTCATCCGCTGCGCCTCGCCGCCGCTCAGTGTGGGCGCGGGTTGGCCCAAACGAATGTACCCGAGCCCGACGTCGACCACGGTCTTCAAGATACGGCGAATACGATGGTGAGGTTCGAACAACGCGAGGGCGTCTTCGAACGTCATGTTCAGCACGTCCGAGATGCTGTGACCTCGATACCGCACGCGCAGCGTCGGCGCGTTGAACCGCGCACCGCGACACTCTTCGCAGGTCACGTAGGCGTCCGCCATGAACTGCATTTCAATGCGCTGAAGGCCGCTGCCTGTGCAGGCTTCACAGCGTCCGCCGGCGACGTTGAACGAGAACCGACCGGGCTGGTACCCGTAGATCTTCGACTCCGGCAGCTCCGAAAATACCCGCCGGATATCGTCGAACACCTTTGTGTACGTTGCAGGGTTGGACCGCGGCGTGCGCCCGATAGGCCGCTGGTCGATACGCACGACCTTGTCCACCTTCCCGAGGCCCTGCATCTTCGCGTGCAACCCAATGTCTCGAATCTCTTTGTAGACGTGGTTCGCGACCGCTGGGTACAGGATCTCGTTGACCAGCGTAGACTTGCCGGCACCCGACACACCGGTCACGCAGGTGAACACGCCCAGCGGGAACGCGACAGTGACGTTCTTGAGGTTGTTCTCGCGTGCGCCGACCACCGTGATGGCGTGCCCCGACTTCGGCTTGCGGCGCTTTTCCGGAATCTCGATCGCGCGTCGTCCGCCGAGGTAGTCGCCGGTGACGTTGCCCACCGTCTCGGCCAGTGCGTCGGGTGTGCCGGAGAAGGTGAGATCGCCGCCTTGTACGCCTGCTCCGGGTCCGAAATCGACCACCCAGTCCGCCGCGGCGATCGTGTCCTGGTCGTGTTCAACGACCAACACGCTGTTGCCGCCATCACGGAGTCGGAACAGGGTCTGTAGAAGTCGGTCGTTGTCCCGCTGGTGCAGCCCAATGGAAGGCTCGTCGAGTACGTACAGGACGCCGGTGAGTTCGCTGCCGAGTTGTCGCGCCAACCGGATCCGCTGCGCTTCGCCGCCCGAGAGCGATGGGCCAGGGCGGTTGAGCGACATATAGCCGAGGCCCACGTTCTGCAGGAACCGGAGCCGAGCGCGCACCTCTTCGACCACCTCGGCGCCGATGAGGGCGTCCGACTCAGACAGAGTTACAGAGCCGAAGTGGGTCGCCGCGTCGTCGATGCTCTGCGTACACACGTGGGGCAGGGTCGCACCGGCGAAAACAACCGATGCGCTGCTGCGCGACAGTCGCTCGCCACTACACTCCGGGCACGCCGCTTCGGACAGGAACGCGGAGTAGCGCTCGCGAGCGGCGTCGGTCTCGGCTTCATCGAGGCTTCGGCGTAGGTAGCCCAACACGCCTTCGTACTGCACATGCGTCCGCGTCTTACGGCCCTTGACCTCAAGCGCCTCACGCTTGGTCGCACCGTTGAACACGAGGTTGCGCTCGTCGGCCGTGAGCTCGGAGAAGGGCTTTCGTCGGTCGATCTCGTGATGGTCGCAGAACGCCTGTAGCAATCGCGCGTTCCAGCGCTCGGACTTCGCCAGCCGGCGCTTGAGCGCCACCAAAGCGCCCTGGTTGATCGACAGCGACTCGTCCGGCACCACCTTCGCCGGGTCCATCGCGGCGTCGGTACCGAGCCCTCGGCACGAGAGGCACATCCCCACCGGCGAGTTGAAGGAGAAGCTCTGGTGGGTGATCGGCGGATACGAGATATTGCACGTCTCGCAGTGGTTCCGCTCTGAGTAGAAGTGCTCGAACCCTTCGTTTTCTCCACTCTCATACTTCGCGATCAAGCGACCTTCGCCGACCAGAAACGCGGTGCGGATGGCGTCGTGAAGACGGGCAGCGATCTCGGGCTTCGCGACCAGCCGATCGACCACAACATCGATGTCGTGCTTGTACGACTTCCGGAGCTTGTCGACCTCGTCGAGCCGCAGGATCTCGCCGTCGATGCGGGCGCGGACGAAGCCCTCCTTGCGCAGCTTCTCGAACAGGTCGCGGAACTCACCTTTACGGTTTCGTACAATCGGAGCGAGGATTACGAACTTGGTGCGCTCCGGCAGCGCCATCAGCGACGCCGCGATGCGCTTCGGATCGCTTTGGCCGACCGCCTCACCGCACGAGTAGCAGCGCTGTTCGCCGAGGTGCGAGTAGAGCAGCCGCAGGTAGTCGTAGAGTTCGGTGATCGTTCCGACGGTCGACCGCGGGTTGTGCGACACGGTCTTCTGCTCGATCGACACGGTCGGCGAGAGTCCAACGATCTCGTCCACGTCGGGACGCTGCATCTTGCCGAGGAACTGGCGCGCGTACACGCTGAGGCTCTCGACGTAGCGTCGCTGCCCCTCTGCGAAGAGGGTGTCGAACGCTAGCGACGACTTCCCGCTTCCGGACACACCCGTGAACACCACGAGGCGCCGCTTCGGGATCTGAACGTCGACGTTCTTCAGGTTGTGGACGCGCGCACCCTTGACGGCGATTGTCTCGTCGTCGAAGGGCACTCTAGATGTGGGTTTGGCTCGCGTGTTCATCGGGATCGACTCGCTAATCCGTACTGAACAGATATTCAAGTGTCCGAGCGCGAAAACAACCACGCGATGTTCGTCGCGTCCCTGTACACAGCCGTCGCGATCGTCGGGCTGGTCACCGCTGCGACGGCCTTCCGCGGGATGTCGCCCCTCGCGACTCAAGGTCTCGCGCTCGCGCTCGCGCTCGGCGGCACAGCTGCGCTCGCGGCCAAGGTCACCGGGGCACGGCCGACCATGGGCAATTGCTCAGCGCGGACCTTCGGCTGGGCCGCGGTCTCCGGAGTCGCGCTGTCGCTGATGGGTTCGGGTGCGCTGGCGCTGGAGGCGGCGCTCATCCCCGCTTGGTCTGAGCACTTCGCCGCGAAACAGGCCATGTTCTCCACGCTGCTCGGTGATCCCACTTGGAGCGCGGTGCCGGCAATCGTTCTCGTGGTCGCCATCACCCCCGGCATCTTCGAGGAGCTGCTCTTCCGCGGCGTGTTGCGGTCGTATCTCGTGCCGCATTCGACGACGACGGCCCGAGTGTTGTTCGTCGGCGTATTATTCTCGCTCTACCATGTCGACGTGACGGTGCTGGTCCCCATGTTCTACGTCGGTGCGATGCTCACGCTCATCGCGGAGCGGGCAGGGGGCTGGCTCGCTGCGGTGGTGGCCCACGTGGCGCTCAATACGTTCAGCGCGGTCGTCTGGGTGCGTGTCGCGGGCGATTGGATGCCCGACGTGTGGTCGAGCGCTGGCCTCGTCGTCGTCGGATCTGCGTTGGCGATGTTCGCGGTCGGTCGGGTGTCAGGCGCCTCGTCGGCCGCGCCAAACCCCGCCTAGCGCGCGGGCTCGAAGGGATTCGACGCGGAAGTCTGGTCGCACGGTGTTGCCGGTGCTAACTTTTGTTGTGCACGGCAGAATTGAGCCGTGCACGGCAACGATGTACTCTGCCGTCGCTCCACTCCCCTTTCGCTCCGTCCCCGGATATTTATGCGCGTGCGCTTCGCGGGACTCACCGATGTCGGTCGTTCCCGCGACAACAACGAAGACAATTTCTACATCTCCGAATCCGAGCCCCTTTGTATCGTCGCAGACGGCATGGGCGGCCACAGCTTCGGAGAGGTGGCGTCGCTTTTCGCCGTCCGTACCATCAAGGACTTCTACGAGCGGACGGTAGCGGATCCGAATATCGAGAAGGTTCTCAAACGGAAGCTCCCGCCGTGGCCGTTTCAACGACGCCCACCAGAGCACCCCGAAGAACGGCGACTCGTCCAGTCTGTGATGCTCGCCAACGAGTTCATCCATCGGTACGCAACCGAGCGGCCCGACTGCAAAGGCATGGGAACCACGCTGGTCGGCGCATACTTCATCGAGACCGGCATGTACCTGATCCACATTGGCGACAGCCGTGGATACGTGGTGCGCCGCGGTGGAATCGAGCGGATCACAAAGGACCACAGCCTCGCGGACGAGTACCTCAATATGGGGATTCTGCGGGCCGATGAACTCGAGTTCTTCCCGTATAAGAACGTCATCACGCGGGCGCTCGGGTTGAACCCCACGGTGGAGCCGGAAGTGCGGTTCTGCACCATCCAGCAAGGCGACGTGTACGTCTTCTGCTCCGACGGCCTCACCGACCCCCTGGATGACGCCACGATCCTCGACATCGTCCGGCGGCGCCAAGACATCGAGGGCGCCTGCCGCGAGCTGGTCGATGCCGCCAACGACGCCGGCGGTCCGGACAACATCACCGTCGTTCTGGCCGAAGCATACTAGCCCGCTCCGGCACGCCCCGAGCAACAATCGACCCTTGGCGCGCAACATGTGCGCCGAGCGGTCGAGAACGGCCCCGAATTCGCGGAACCCCCGCGCAGTATCGGAGCCCTTATGACCAAGTCCACCCGCGTTGCCCCCGCCCGAGCCGTGAGCTCAGTGCGCAGTCGTCTATGGGGTGACCGCCCGAGGCAGACCGTCGCCCGCGACCTTCTTCCGCCTGCATATCGCGACGCCACCGACTACCCGTCCGTCGACATCGTCGGCGCCCCTGACGTGCTTCGCTTGCCCGCCATCGCGATCGTTGGCACCCGGGCGCTACCTGTTCGACACGTCCGGTGGGTGGGCGAAGTGATCTCCGACGTCGTGACTGCGTGCGGGCGTGTGGTGGTATCCGGCGGCGCGAATGGCGTGGACGCGATCGCACACCGCGCCGCCGTCGATGCCGGGCTCCCGTCCGTGGTCGTGTTGGCGAGCGGCGTAGAGCGCGCTGGACCAGCTTCTAATCGCCCGCTGTTCCACTCGGTGGTTGATGCCGGCGGAGCGGTGCTCGGGTTCGGTGAGGCGGGGCGTCGCCCATTCAAAGGCTGCTTCCTCAAGCGCAACGTCTCGATCGCCGCCGCAGCGCAGTTGGTGGTGGTGGCGGCGGCGCCGACAACGAGCGGAGCGCTGTCCACTGCGGCCGCTGCGCGGCGGATGGGGATCCCGGTGTTGGCGGTTCCGGGGCCTGCGCTCGACCCGGTCTTCGCCGGGTGCCACCATCTGATTCGGACCGGCGCGCGCATCTGCACGGGTGGCCCGGACGCGCTCTCGGCCCTGGGCGAGGCCGCGCAGATGAAGATTCCAATGGGGACTCCTGCGCGGCCAGCGGTAGAGGAACGCGCGACACGTCTGTTCGAGGGCCTGAACGCCGGCCGCTCCGTCGATGAGATGACGCGCGATCTGGGCGTCTCGGCGCAGGAAGCGCAGCGGCTGCTCTTGGAGCTGCGGCTTGCCGGGTTTCAGGGCGTTTGACCCCCTCCGGAGCGTGCGAACGCGCATGCGAACGACGTCCGCTGTTGCGCTGCGTCGCGCGCAGTGCTTATCGGCACGCTCCTTTGCGTGGAGCGAGAGATGGCGGAAGCAAAAGTAGCGATCGTTGGTGGCGGAATGGCGGGCAGCGAGGCCGCGCTTCAGTTGGCGCGTCGTGGGATCGCCGTGCGGCTGTATGAGATGCGGCCCACGCGAGAGACAGAAGCCCACCACACCGGCGGGCTCGCCGAGCTGGTGTGCTCCAACTCCTTCCGAGGCGACGAGCTCTCCAGCGCGGTCGGTCTCATGAAGGAAGAGATGCGGCGGGCTGGGTGTGTCCTGATGGCGCTCGCCGAACAGGCCAAGGTGCCCGCCGGCGGCGCGCTGGCCGTGGACCGAGACGTGTTCTCGTCGTTGGTGACCGCTGCGATTGAGGCCGAGCCCAACATTGAGGTGGTGCGTGAAGAGGTGACCACGCTTCCGGTCGATGGCTTGCCCACGCTGGTCGCCACGGGGCCGCTCACGTCTGGGGCGCTCGCCGAGCAGATCTGCGCGCTCACCGGCGAGGACCAACTCTATTTCTACGACTCTATCGCGCCCATTGTTGAGGCCGACTCCATCAACATGGATATCGTCTTCGCGCAGAGCCGATACGACAAAGGAGAGGGTGCAGACTACCTAAATTGCCCAATGGATGAGCCCACCTACGTGGCCTTCATTGAAGCGATGAATGCAGCCGAGATGGCGGCGACGAAGGAGTTCGAGAAGGCGAAGTTCTTCGAGGCTTGCCTGCCGATCGAAGTCATGGCGGAGCGGGGACTTGATACCCCGCGGTTCGGTCCGATGAAGCCCGTCGGCCTGTTCGACCCGCGCACCGAATCGGAGCCGCACGCCGTGGTGCAGTTGCGGACCGAGAACCTGGAGCGGTCGGCGTACAACCTGGTCGGCTTTCAGTCGCGCATGAAGTGGGGCGAGCAAAAGCGCGTGTTCGGCATGATTCCAGGCCTAGAGGACGCGGTCTTCCTGCGTTTCGGCTCGGTTCATCGCAACACCTTCATCCACGGGCCTAAGCTGCTGAGCGACGATCTCCGTTTGCAGGCGGACCCCCGGATTCGATTCGCGGGCCAGATCACTGGCGTCGAGGGCTACGTGGAGTCGATGGCGTGCGGCTTGATGGCGTCTTGGGCACTTCTGGCCGAGCTCGGCCTTGAGGTCCCTGCGACGCCTCCGCCAGAGACCGCGCTCGGCGGCTTGCTTCGCCACATCACCGGCGAGAACGCGTTCGACACCAACGAGTTCCAACCGTCGAATGTGAACTGGGCGATGATGCCGCGATTGCCCGGAAAGAAGATCCGCCAGCGCCGGTTCCGCCGCCTGGCCACTGCGGAGCGCGCGCTCAAGACGATCGATGATTGGCTGGAGACGTGGCCTGAGGACACCCGGATCGCTGGGTTCAAGAAGCGCGCTTTGGCGGACTACGAAGACTACCGACCGCGCTGATTTGCGCCGAGCCGCCCGCTGCGCCACACTGGGGGCATGGCGGATCGCTGGAAGACACAGGTAGCGGAGTTCTTAGGGGTGATGCGCACGGAACGCGCGGCGTCCCCCGAGACGTTGCGCGCGTACGAGGGTGACCTACGCCACTTTTTCGAGTGGGCGATGGACGCGCCGCGACCGATCGCGGACGCGGACGCGGTCGAGTTGCTGCACCTTCGGGGCTACTTGGCGGCCCATATTCGCGAGCACGCCCGCTCCACCTTGGCGCGGAGGTTGTCGGCACTCCGGACGTTCTTCGATGTCCGGATTCGGCGAGGCGACACAGAGGGCAACCCCGCCCGGCTGGTGTCGACGCCCAAGCTGCCCAAGGGCATGGTGGAGTTCCTGTCGGTCGACGACGTCTTCGCCTTGGTGGAGCGCCCGGTCGATCCGGATCGCGCGCTAGACGTCCGTAACATCGCGATGTGGGAGCTGCTCTACAGCTCGGGCCTCCGCGTGGCGGAGTTGTGTGCGTTGGACGCCCGGGACGTGGACCCCAAGGAGGCGTGGGTTCGGGTGCGCGGCAAGGGGGACAAAGAGCGGGAGGTACCGGTGGGGACGAAAGCGCTCGCCGCGCTGGCCCGCTATCAGTCGCACGCGCGGCTCGAACTTTTGGAGCGTGGAACGGGGTCTACGGCGCTGTTCTTGAACAACCGCGGCACCCGGCTCTCTCAGCGTTCGGTGCGCAGGCTGCTTCGGGACGACCAGCTGCGCGCGGGGACGACGGGGCAGGTGAGCCCACACGGGATTCGGCACACCTTCGCCACCCACATGTTGTCGGAGGGCGCCGACCTGCGGTCGATTCAAGAGATGCTCGGACACGCGAACATCGCGACGACGGAGCGGTACACGCACGTGACGCTCGAGCACCTCATGAAGGTGTATGACTCGGCGCATCCGCGGGCCCAGCGAAAGCCGCGCAGCTAGCACGCCCACCGGCGCGATCGGTTGCTCGTGCTGTGCGTGTGCCTAAGGTCCCTGCTCCTCCCGCGCCGACCCTGGCGCGCAGACTCAGGATTCCGATGACGACAATCGTGTCTGTCCGAAAGGGCAACAATGTGGTGGTGGCTGGCGACGGTCAGGTGTCCCTCGGCAACACCGTGATGAAGGGCTCCGCCCGCAAAGTACGCCGCATCGCCGACTCGCGTGTAATCGTCGGGTTCGCCGGCAGCACGGCAGATGCGATGACGCTGTACGAAAAGCTCGAGGCGAAGCTCAAAGAGTACAACCACAACCTGGTCCGCGCGTCGGTCGAGCTGGCGAAGGACTGGCGGACCGACAAATACCTGCGTCGGCTGGAGGCCCTCATGATCGCCGCGGACGCCGAGAACACCTTCATCCTGTCGGGCACCGGCGATGTGGTGCAGCCCGATGAGGGCATCGCAGCCATCGGAAGCGGCGGGTCGTTCGCGATCGCCGCGGCCCGTGCGTTGGCGCGCCACACAGATATGGGCCCCCGCGAAATCTGCGAGCGTTCGCTCGGCATCGCGGGTGAGATTTGCGTCTTCACGAACGACAACCTGACCATCGAGGAGCTCTAGATGTCCCGGTTTATTGAAGCGTTGACGCCGCGTGAAGTCGTCACGGAGTTGGATCGTTACATTGTCGGCCAGAACGACGCGAAGCGGGCGGTCGCGCTGGCCCTCCGCGCGCGGTGGCGGCGCCAGCAGCTCGGTGACGACCTGCGTGACGAGGTCTCGCCCAAGAACATCATCATGATCGGCCCGACGGGCGTGGGTAAGACCGAGATCGCTCGGCGACTCGCAAAGCTCAGCCAGGCGCCGTTCCTCAAGGTCGAAGCGTCCAAATTCACCGAGGTGGGTTACGTCGGGCGCGACGTGGAGTCGATGGTCCGAGATTTGGTCGAGACCGGCATCTCGCTGGTCCGCGCCGAGCATGAGGAGCGTGTTCGCTCGAAGGCAAAAGCGGCGGCGTTAGAGCGGGTTGCGGAGATTTTGCTCAAGGAAGACGGCAAGTCTGTGATCGGGCCCGATCGCGAGAGCTATATCCGTCGCCTCAAGCAGGGAGAGTTCGCGGAGCGCGTCATTGAGACGCAGGTGGCGGACACCAAAACGCCGACGCTGGAGATCTTCTCGCCGCGCGGCGGCATGGAAGAGATGGGTGTGAACCTCGGCGATATGCTCGGGAACATGATGCCCAAGAAGCGTCGCGCTGCCCGCATGAAGGCGCCTGAGGTGCTTCGCGTGTTCGAGAGCGAAGAGGCCGACAAGCTGTTGGACCACGACGCAATCCTGGCGGAGGCGCTTGAGCGCACGCAGCAGCACGGCATCATCTTCTTGGACGAGATCGACAAAATCGCCGGTCGTGAGGGCGCGCGGGGGCCCGACGTTTCTCGCGAAGGCGTGCAGCGTGATCTCCTGCCGATCGTCGAAGGCAGCAACGTCAGCACGAAGCACGGCATGGTGAAAACGGACCACATCCTGTTCATCGCGGCGGGCGCATTCCACGTTTCCAAGCCGTCGGACCTGATTCCAGAGTTGCAGGGGCGGTTTCCAATTCGTGTGGAGTTGAAGTCGCTTACCAAGGAAGACTTCAAGCGAATTCTCTCTGAGCCTAAGAACAGCCTCGTGAAGCAGTATGTTGCGATGCTGGCGACGGAGGGGGTTACGGTGGCGTTCTCGGACGCCGCGGTCGAGGAGATCGCGGGGCTCGCGGATCAGGTCAATCGTTCGCTTGAGAACATCGGCGCGCGGCGACTCCACACCATCATGGAGCGGGTGTTCGAGGAGCTCTCGTTCCACGCGCCGGAGATGTCTGGCGCGACGGTCGAGGTGACCCCAGAGTACGTCCGTGAACGGCTTGATGACGTGCTCCAGGACGAGGATTTGTCCCGATACATCCTGTAGCCGGAGCCCGCTCGGCGAACCGCCCGTGACCCGATTGAGGGCAGGGCGGTGACGGGGGTGTGACCGTTGTGTCCAACTACGTGATCTCGTACAATGCGCGCTCACTTTTAGTTGCACGGGAAGGTTATGCGTACGCGTTCGATCGTTGGGTTAGGTTCTGTGTTGTTGGTGTCCCTAGGATTGGGCGCCTGCGGGGACGATGAGTCTCCGGGCGAAGACGTTTCGCTGGACGTTTCAGAAGACGTCGCAGACGCCGAGTCCGATGCGTCGGACGCAGGCGCGGACGTTGAAGACGTGAGCGCCGACACGGGGGATGTAGACGCCTCGGTCGAGGACACCGCCGCGGATGTTCCGCTGGATGGCTCGGGCGATGCGTCCGAGGACGTGGACACCACGCCGCCTCCGGAGCCGCTGACGTTCGACTACAATTGGCCGATTTTCGAAGCGCCGACGGATCCGTTGGCGGATTCGGAGTTGGAGAGCTGCTCGTTGTTCCAAGCGACGGATTGCTCCGGCGGCGAGAGCACCGAGCGCGTGTGCGATATCTACGACGTCGACGCCGGAGAGTTTGTCGCCGAGCCCGACGCGATGACCCTGCGCGCGTACTTGTACGACCGCTGGTACGAGCTCCACATGTCGCCGAGCGGTCAAACCGCCGACCGCGTCTTCACCGAGGTGATCCCGCCCGGCACGCCTGAGGAGGAATGGGCGGACCCGGAGTTGTTCTCTCGCTGGGCCGGCGCGGGCGACTCCGCCATTTGGACTGGAACCGCGCTCAACGCCTATATTCTCCGGTACTTGGCGACCGGAACGGAGGCTGATTATCTGCGGATGGAGGAGAAAGCGCGTGTGATGGTGAACTTCTTCGAGGTGACCCAGATTCCCGGCTACCTGGCGCGGTACCACTACCTGGGATCGGAAACGAACATCCCTCGGACGCCGGACTACATCTCCGAGACGATCAATCCGAACCCGGACCATCGGCCGATCGAGAACCCGGAGTCGTTGGACTTCCTCCCGGACGCGTACTTCGAAAACGAGGGCACCCCGTACTGGTCGGGCGACCCGTCCATCGACCAATACGGTGGCGCGATGGTCGCGTTCCCGATGGTGTACGGCCTGCTTCGTGACGAGGCGCTGAAGGAGCGCATCGAGTTCCACATGCTTTGCTACTTGCACAGCCTGCGGCGCATCGAGATCACGAACCTGCAGCAGAACGATGACGCGCTCGGTGCGTTCAACGACCTGTTTGGCGGCGGAGACGCACTCAACCTGGACCCGGGCGACTTCGACTTCGAGTCGCTCGATACGATCGTGTTGTACGTGCACCCGCAGATCAATGTGGCCAACGAGGATACGTACCCGCGAGAGTGTGGTGACTTCATTCAGATGGAGCCCTGGCGCGAGATCGACGCATCGAGCAACCTGTTCATTCCCGAGGTGCTCAAGCTCGTTCGCGACATCAACCGCGACAACAACGGCGCCGACCACATCAACCACTTCTACATCCCGAGCATCCGTGGCGGCGACGCCATGCACATGATGCACCTGACGCTGATGGCGTACGCGTTCACCGAGGACGAGCGCTACGCGGACTTCCTGCGGGATGAGCTGCTGACGAATATCGATACCGCGGCTGTGGCCGCGACGATGAGCGCGCTCATCCTGCCCAAGTACTGCCGCCGCTTCTACGGCACGAACATCACGGCGACGCCGCTGTGGGCCTTCAACAACCTGCTCGCGGACTCCGAGCTGGACGTGTGGATGCAGAACGTGACGGTCGACGAAATGTGGGAGAAGGAGACCGCGACGATCGGCAACGTGAACACCAACCTGATGTTCGCTGGCTCGGTGTCACCCGAGATCGGTGGTGAGGCGCGCGAAGAGGCGCTGGCATACGCGCTTGAAGAGCTGCCCCGGTTCGGTGGCAATGGCGGTATCCTTGAAGATCCCCGCCGAACCTACAACGTCCCGTACGACGAAGCGGTGGCAGCCCTCCCGGAGGGAATCACCCCGCAGTGCGCCACCGAGGCAGAGCGTGCCACGTGCGAGCGGCCGACCGTCATCTTCGGTGCGACCATCGAAGGCGAGAACATCAGCTTTGAGTGCACCGGCGCGAGCTCCGAGTGTGTGATGGAGGACGGGCTCTGCACCACCGCGGAGGCGTCGCACCCGCTTCCGGGGCCGCAGCGTCGTTGGGGCGATTACGGCTGGCAGCGCTCGCCGTTCGGCATCGGCGAGTCGGCGCAGGGCGTGAAGCAGTCCCCCGGTACGGACTACGCGGAGCAGTTCTGGATGGCGCGCTTCTATGAGTTCCTGGAAGGAAATCAGCAGGTGCTGGCGTGGCGCGATACGGGCTCCGTCGGCTCGTGTGACCGCTAGCAAAGATCCCGGCGCCGTCTGAAGTGGCGCCTCGTTGAATCTCCCGGGCTCCGGCGTTGAACATCTCGGTTCAACCCCGGGGCCCGTTGCGGTATGGTCCTCGCCTTGTTCCCTCGGAGACGACCATGGCCAACACGAGTACATCTGCGCTCATCGCGCTCGGCAATCAGACGATCACCCCGAACTACCGCCCGGCGCCGATCGTGTTCGCGCGCGGCGAGGGGATGCGCCTGTTCGACCGTGATGGCCGTGAGTACTTGGATTTCCTGGCAGGAATCGCGGTCACGTCGTTGGGGCACAGCCACCCGCGACTGGTGGCGGCGATCACGGAGCAAGCGCAGAAGCTGCTCCACATCTCGAACGCCTTCTTCTCGGAGCCGCAGATCCAACTCCAGAAGCGGCTCACGGAGCTGTGCTTCGCGGATCGTGTGTACTTCGCCAACTCCGGCGCGGAGTCCATCGAAGCGGCGCTGAAGCTCGCTCGCCGTTACCAGCAGGTGGCGTGCGGCACGCCGCGGTTCGAGATCATCACGTTTCACAAGTCGTTCCACGGGCGTAGCTACGGCGCGCTGTCGGCGACGGGCCAGCCGAAGTACCACGCGGGCTTTGAACCGATGGTGCCAGGCTTCAAGTACGCGCCGTACAACGATCTGGCGGCGGTCGAAGCGCTGGTTGGGCCGCACACGGCGGCCATTCTGCTCGAGCCCGTGCAAGGCGAGGGCGGTTTGATGCCCGCGACCCCCGAGTTCCTGCAAGGGCTGCGGGCCTTGTGCGACCGGGAAGGCGTGCTGTTGATCCTCGACGAGGTCCAGACCGGCATTGGCCGCGTCGGAGAGTGGTTCGCACACCAGCACTTCGGTGTGGTTCCCGACATCATGACGTTGGCGAAGGGCATTGGCGGTGGCGTGCCGCTCGGCGCGATGGTGACGTCGGAGAAGGTCGCCGCTGGTTTTGTATACGGAAACCACGCGGCGACGTTTGGCGGAAACCCACTGTCGACCGCGGCAGGATTGGCGGTGCTGGCGACGATCGAAGACGAAGGCCTGATGGCGAAGGCGCAGGTCTCTGGCGAGGCGCTGCGCGAAGGCGCGCGTTCGCTGCAGTCGCGATTCTCCGCCATTCGCGCGGTGCGTGGCATCGGCGCGATGTCGGGCATCGACCTGGACGTAGAGGCCTCAGTGGCGACGAAGGTCATGTTGGCGGGTCGCGAACGCGGGCTGTTGTTCAACACCGCCGGCGGTCACGTCCTGCGATTCGTTCCACCGCTGATCGCGGAGCTGTCCGACGTGGAGCGAGCGCTCGAGATTGTCGAAGGGGCCCTCGCCGACGTCTTCGAGTAGCGGTTCGCCGCGGCAACGTGACGTAAAAGTCGCCCGCGCTTGCCGCCGACAAGCCCCGGCGGTACAACCAATGGAATGCTAGATTTCGTCGAATGCTCCACCGCGGTTTGGGATACCGATCCATCGAGGCAGGCTTTCGCCGCGCCAACGATGGGCACGGCTCTTCGGACCGTCGCGTTGAGCGCATTCGCACGAACTGAGCGTCGCCGCGCGAAAAGACCGAGCGTGGCCACGAAGACGCGAGCATCAGGTCGGTCTGAACTTGAAGCGTCGTGAAGTCGTCCATCGCACTCGTCACCGATATTGGCACCGACCGCATCCCCGTTTTGTCGAACGGTGAGGTGGATACGTCGATCGCGCTCACACCAGGAGACTATTTCCTGCTGTCGCGCGTGGACGGGCGTACGCCGATTCGGGCCATTCGAGTGATGGTGGGGCTGACGGAGGATGCGTTCGCGCTGGCATTCGCGAAGGTGCTCGCGAGCGGTATGGTTCGGGTGCCCGGTGTGACACGTCGGCGCGCGTTGGACGCTGTCTGCGCGGACTTGGGGCTTGACCCGGCGGACTCGACGATGCCGCTCACGGCCGCGGCTCCGCCCACGCAACCCGAGCCCGCGCCGGCCCCGGACCCCCACGCTAACCTGTGGAGCAATACGCCGTCGACGCCGAACCGCGGTCGCGCCGATTGGGCGCGCGAAGATTCGAAGGTGCGGCAGCAGACACCTCCCCGCACTGGCTCTACGTCCGGCGCTCGTGTCCGAGGTCGGTATTCCAGCGGCAGCCACGCGGCGACGCCGGCCTCGGAGCCGGTCGCGGTCGCGCCTGAGAAGAAGCAACCGCCTAAGAAGAAGCAGTCCAACTCGCTGAGCCGAGACTTGGTACCGCCAGCGTGGCCGATTCGGTTCGAGGAGTTCATGTTCGACCCGGCGCTGATGGCGACGGGAACGGCGATGGACGACGTGCAGAAGCAGGTGGCCTTGTACTATCACTACCACCTGCGCCGCGTGACCTATTACGACCTGTTCAACCTGCCGCTGACCGCGACGCGCACGGACGTGAAGCTGGCGTACTTTCGGCTCTCGAAGGCATTTCACCCGGACCGCTGGTACCGCAAGGACACGGGCGAGTTTGGGACGATGATCGAGGACGTCTTCAAGTGGCTCAACCGGGCGTACGGGGTGCTGTCTTCCCCGAAGAAGCGCCGCGGCTACGACAAACTCATCTCCCGCGGATACGTGGGCGAGTGGGAGTTGGAGCGCGGTGGTGTGCCCACTCGGCGTCCCGCGGAGTCCCGGGCGGCCAGCGCTCAGCAGAACGCGCAGCAAGCTGCGCCGCCGAGCGCCGTCGATGTCGGGCAGGGTTCGCCGTCCTACTCGACGTCGGACCCGGAGGTCCGGCGCACGGCGACATTGCTGATCGCGAAAGCGGGTCAGGCGGAGTCGGCCAAGGACTGGGAGCGCGCATGCGACTTATACGAGCGCGTGCTGCAAGTTTCTCCGTCCGCACATTTGCGAATTCGTCTGGTGGAGTGCATGCTCCAAGCCAAGATGGAAACCCATGAGATTGAGCAACAAATCGAGGCCGCGCGTGTGGCAGGCGTAGAGGAGCACTTGCTTCTCCTTGCTGAGGCTCGGCTCGCCGTTGTTGGCGGGAACCCGAGCAAGGCTGCGCATCGGTATGCTCAAGTGTTGGACATCGATCCGGAGAACGCGGACGCGCTCGCGGGCATGAAAGCACTTCGAAGTGATCAAGCACCAGCGGGCTAAGCCCGGAATTAGAGGTTGGAATGTCAAACGTCGTCGGAATTGACCTTGGAACGACCAATTCGTGTGTCTCGGTAGTCCTCGATGGGACCCCGAAGGTCATCCCAAACAAGGCTGGCTACAAGACGACACCGAGTATTGTCGCGATCAGCGAGAGTGGGCGCCGGCTCGTGGGGCAAATGGCCAAGCGCCAGGCGATCACGAACGCGCGGCACACGGTTTACGCCGCGAAGCGTCTGATCGGTCGCAAGTGGGGCTCCCCCGCGGTGCTGCACTCGCTTGAGACTTGCCCGTACCAGATCGTCCAAGGCCCGCACGATGACGTCCGCGTCAAACTGCGAGACAAGACGTACTCGGTGCCGGAAGCCTCCTCGATGATCCTGCAGGAGATGAAGCTCATCGCCGAGGAGTACTTGGGCGCCGAGGTGACGCAGGCCGTCGTCACGGTTCCGGCGTACTTCAACGACAACCAGCGACAGGCCACCAAGGACGCTGGCCGCATCGCCGGTCTGGATATTCTGCGCATCATCAACGAGCCCACCGCCGCCGCGCTCGCGTACGGCTACGGTAAGGACCTCGACCAGACGATCGCGATCTACGACCTGGGCGGCGGCACGTTCGACATCTCGATCCTCGAGATCTCCGAAGGCGTGTTCGATGTCATCGCGACCAGCGGCGACACGTTCCTGGGCGGAGAGGACTTCGACGCGCGCATCATCGAATGGCTGACGCTCGAGTTCGCCGCGGAGCACCGCGTGGACTTGCGCAAAGACGACATGGCGCTCCAGCGGCTGAAGGACGCCGCCGAGAAGGCCAAGATCGAGCTCAGCACGCTGAGCGCGTCCGAAGTGAACCTGCCGTTCATCTACACGCGCGACAACAACGAGACGCTGCACCTTCAGCGCTCGCTGACGCGTGAGAAGCTCGAAGAGTTGGTGGCCGACTTGGTGCAGCGCACCGTGAAGATCTGCCGTCAGACGCTGGAAGAAGCCCAGCTGGGCATCTCGGACATCGACGAGGTGATTCTGGTCGGTGGTATGACGCGGATGCCCGCCATCCAGCGCGCCGTCGCCGAGTTTATGGGCCGCAGCGCCAAGAAGGGCGTGCACCCCGACGAGGTTGTATCCATCGGTGCGGCGATTCAGGCCCAGGCGCTCGTCGAAGAAGACATGGACGTGCTGCTGCTCGACGTGACGCCGCACTCGCTCGGCATCATGGTGTACGGCGGCGGGTTCGAGATCATCATCGACAAGAACTCCACGGTTCCGACGAGCCAGTCGCACATCTTTACGACGGTCCGGGACAACCAGACCTCCGTGAAGATTCTCGTGCTCCAAGGCGAGTCGACCCGCGCCGAAGAGAATGAGCTGCTCGGCGAGTTCGTCCTCACCGGACTTCGTAAGGCGCCGTCGGGCGAGGTGGAGGTCGAGGTGACCTTCGATATCTCGGCCGAGGGTATTGTCTCTGTCCGCGCACGCGACCTGGAGACGGGCAAGGCGCAGTCCATCACGGTCACCGCGACGAGCGGCCTGACGGAGGACGAGATCAAGAAGATGATCGAGGAGAACGAGGAGTACATGGTGCAGGTGCGGCAGACCGAAGAGGTCGACGCGCGTCGAGACCAGATCCGTCGTTCGATTCGCGACATCGAGCGCATGATGCCCGATGTAGAGCATGCGCTCGGCGACTCGTCGCTTGGACAGGACGCGCTGCGTAAGGCACGCGAAGCCCTGGCGCGCGGCAAGGACGCCCTGGGCTCGTCGGTGCTGGACTCGTTGAACTCGAGCGTGGAAGCCCTGGACCGCACGACGCAGGTGTTCGAAGGGATTCTGCAGCGCACCAACCTTTAAGTGAATTCCGTTACGCGCTCCCTTCTGTTCGGATCCTAAGACCTTGTCGGCCGATACTGAAAACCATGACGCGATCCTCACGGACGCGCTCAAACTCGCCGAGAATGGGAACCTCGCAGCAGCGACGGACGCGTTACGTTCGGCGCTGGAGATCGATTTTCGCGGCGAGGTCGCCGGTCTCGTCACGGAGTTCGAAGAAGTACTCCGGAGCGGGGTGGGCGCGGCCCTCGCGACCGAGACGTTGCGCCTTTTGGTGGAGCAATCGCTGTCCGTGCCGGTTCACCTGGAGCCGCGTGACGTGCAGCCGTCTCACACGCCGCAGCCCCGCACGAGTCCGGCGTTTCAGACCGCCCCGCGGAAGAGCGCGAGCAATCCGATTACGTCGACCCTCGCGAAGCTTCGTGATCGGCTGTCCGGTGCCGCGCGTGTTCCTCAGCATGAGGGCCGACAGGAGGCGCTCACGCTTCCGGCGATGGAGGCGGTCCCGAGTGACCCCGGAGCGACCATCGAGCAGGAGGCGCGGTGGATCAATCAGGAGAGCTTTGACCTGAGCGAGTCTTCGCCAGGCATCGAAGTCTTGCGAGAGTCGGAGGCCAGGGAGGCGAGCGCGTCCCGCTCAGCGCTCTCGACGTCCGACGCAGCGCAAACGCTGGACGCACACGCGTTCGATGACCCCGACAGCGAGGATACTGCCGCGGTGGTGCTGAGCCAGCCGACGCCGTTCGGTTTTGCCGACGCCGACTTTGACTCGGAGTTGGGTCGAGAGCGTCGCCGTGGACGCGGAGCATCGGCGACGATGCCGCGCAATTACATGCCGGAGGAGCTGCGTCGCGAACAACGTGAGGCGCCGCAGGCCCGCTCCGAGGGGAACAACGAACGCAGCTTGGCTTCGAGCAAAGAGACGGGCCGGATGCGGCCTGTTGGCGAGCTGGAGTCGGCGGCGGCGTTGCCGATTCCGGCGCTGCTGGAGCAGGCGAGGGCGCTGGCCTCACGCGGCGATCTCGCGAGCGCAGTAGAGCTGCTCGACGAGATCCTGAGCAGCGACCCGCAACACCTCGAGGCGCAGGAGCTGAGGGCAGACGTCGGCAAGCGAATCGGCATGCTGCGGCTGTCGGCGCTTGAGCCACTCGACCGCGTTCCGCGGCTAGACGTGGGCAAGGTCACGACGGTGCGGCTCACTCCGCAGAGCATGTTCATTGTGTCGTTGGCGGACGGCTCGCTCACCCTCCGCGACATGATCGACATGTCGGGCATGAGCGTGCTCGCCGCCGCCGAGATTATTGGTGACCTGATCAACGCGGACGTGCTGCGTCTCAACTAGGCGCCGGTCCGTTCTAGACCGCGCTCTAGACCGCTTGCCCTGGCGGTCCCACGAAGCCTGAGCGGGCGTTGGAGCGGATCCATCGGACGAGGCGTTCGACGTAGTCGGGGAACGAAGGGCACAGGATTCGCGTGTCACGGAGTCCGCGCAGCGTGTTGGTGCAATTGAAGAACGTCGATCCGTCCAGTTCGTGCATGTACGCCTTGCCTGAGCGGGCGTAGCGCTCGACCGCAGGCACCGACAGCATGCGTTTGCGCATCCACCCATGCACCGGGCTGGGTGCGCTGCCTCGGTTGGCGTACTCAGCGATCAGCTGCAGGGCGTCCTCGGCGCGAATTGGCGACGGGTCCACGAGGTGGAATGTCCGGCCTTCGGCGGCATCACGGCGCGAGAGGGAGTGCATGGCGGCCGCTACGAAGTCCGCGGGGACCACGTTGAACGGGCTGCCGGTCACGCTCGGGATGTTGAGCGGAATGCGTCCTGGGCTCGTGGTGAGCAACTGCAGTAGGAAGTAGGGGCCGTCCAAGACGCCCATCTCTCCGGTCGCCGCCGAGCCGACGACGAGGCTGGGGCGGAAGATCGATATGGGGAGGTCGGTGCCGGCCCGACGGACTTCAAGCTCTGCCGTGAACTTGGTTCGCTCGAACGTATTGCGGAAGTGCTGGCCACGATCGAGCTCGTCTTCGAGCACGATGCCGGTGCGATCGCCGGCGACGAAGGCGGTGGAGTAGTGATTGAAGCGGCGCAGGGAGGACGCGGCGCGGGCCAGTTCGAGCAGGTTGCGTGTCGACTGAATGTTGACGTCTTCCGCGTGCCGCTTGTCCACGCCGAGGTGGTACAGGCTGGCGAAGTGGTAGATGTCGGTGACGTCGGTGACGAGCTGGCGGCGGTCGGCCGGCGCGATGCCGAGGTCGGCGCGAACGATGCGGGAGGGCAGGATACGCACGCGGGACGACGGGCCGACGACGGTGCGCGCGCGGTCGATCATGTCGGCGCGGACGAGCAGGGTGATGCGCGCGTCCGGCTCGGTGCTGAGGATTCGCCGGGCGAGCAATCGCGCGACGAAGTGCGGCATGCCGGTGATCAGCACATGCCGCGAATGCTCATGCAATGTCATGGGGCTGCTCGGAGTTTGGCGAGGAGCGCATTCGCGGATTCGAGGAGTTCGTCGGGGGTGCCGTCGTTCCAGATCACGAAGTCTGCGCGCTCGACCTTGTCTTGAAGTGGGAGTTGGGACGCGATTCTGGCGCGCGCGTCGCTCTCGGAGATGTTGTCGCGGGCCTGCAGCCGGGCCAGCTGGGTGGCCGGTGAGCAAGCGACGACGACGAGCCCCGCGAAGTTCCTGTAGGCGTCGTTTTCGACGAGCAGGGCGGCTTCGTAGAAGATGGGGCTGCCGGGTTGGTCTTGTGCGCCGGCGATTTGAATCGCGCTTTGCAGCGCGACGAGCGGATGCACGATGGCGTTGAGTTTTGCGAGCGCTTCGGGGTCGCCGAACACCCGCTTGCCGAGCGCCTCTCTATGGAGTGACTCGCCGTCGAGAAACTCGGGCCCGAAGGCGTCGATGATAGCGCGAAGGCCTTCGGAGCCTGGCGCGACGACCTGTCGAGAGATGGCGTCCGCATCGATGACGATAGCGCCCTGGTCTTGGAACGCTCTCCCCACAGTAGACTTACCGGACGCGATGCCTCCGGTGAGGCCGTAGACTCTCTTCACGGTGTGACGCAGGTAGGGGGAGGGAGACGCGGAGGCCAGATTGACCGTCTGGGCGGGCCATGCTAGCCGCCAGTCGCGCCGCTGTCACTGCGGTTCCGGGCGAAAGCTCTGAGAACGGCGTAGATTTCGCCTCAAGAGGTACCGATTTTGTTGGACCGCTGGTTCACACGCATAGCGTCCCCCGCCGGAGTACTCGGCGCGTTCATCGCTCTCTCGCTTTCGTGGGCCCTGTGGCTCAGCGGAGAGGTTGGGGACGGTCGTCTCGTTCGGTTCTCGGGGGCGCTGCTCGCGATCGTGAGCGTGATGGCCTGGCTGCGGTTCGCTGCACACGCACGTCGACGAGGCGCACCGTTGTGGGGCTGGCGCTGGGGCATGCGCACGTCCGCGCTCCCGTTCTTCGATGACGAAATGCGCACGCGCGCGCGGCTGACGCCCATCTGGGCCGTTGCTGCGAGCGGGTTTCTGCTGATGGGGTTGGCAGGACTCGGCGCTGTCTCGGTCGCCGCCGGACTGCAGGAGCGCGCGGTGGGCGTGGTGGATTTGGCGCCCGGTGAGCGGCTGGAATCCTGGCAGCAGACCGCACCTGTTCGAATGCCCCGTGACCTCGGCTACGTGGTCCGGCTTGCGCGTGTGGACGCGGAGTCGAGCACGGCCGGCTTGGTGCTCTCGGTGGTGGGCTCCGATTGGGAGCGCTCGATCGAGTTGACGCCTCGCGTCCCGGTGCTCGCCGGCGCGCACTGGCTCTCGTGGGACGGTGTTTCGGTCACGGACGACGTGGGCGGCGCCACCTTGACGGTTTCGACCGCTGGCGGAGCCCCTGTAGAAGTGACGGCAAACGTGGGTGAGACCGTCCCAGTTCCCGGCGGTGAGCGTACGGTCACGATTCTGAGCGTTGACCCGAATCGGCTCGGCACGCTGGGTCCCGCGGTTCGTGTTCGGCTGAGTTCAGATGGGGACGACGATGTGTTCTGGCTGCATGCGCGCGCTGGGGAGTTTCAGGCGACACGGGGCGCCTCCGAGAGCACGGTGTCGTTGGTGACGCTCCGGCCGAGCGTTCGCGCTCGCTTTGTGATGCGCTCCGCGATGCCTCCGTGGCTCGGCTGGTTCGCCGCTGGTTTCGGCGGCATGCTCGGTCTCGGCTTGCTCGGCGTGTTCGCGCGTCCTACATGGCTGCGCGGGCGCTCTGGTGACTATGAGATTGCGAGATTCGGCGGCCGTAAATCACAAAGGGACGCGCGCGTGGCAGCAGAGCTGCTGACGGACGACGCGTACCAAGAATGGCTCTCGCTGCAAGGCGATGGCGGAGGCGCGGGTCGATGAAGACTGATTTCGTAAAGAGTGGCACACGGCCGGAGCATTTTCCGGAGCTCGACATGCCTGAGGTCGCGTTCGCTGGCCGCAGTAATGTGGGCAAGTCGTCGTTGATGAACTCCATGATGCAGCGGAAGAAGCTGGTGAAGGTCAGCTCCACGCCTGGGCGAACGCAGCTGCTATCGTGGTTCACGGTCGGCGACGAGATTTGCTTCTGCGACCTCCCTGGGTACGGATTCGCCAAAGTCCCTGGTTCGGTTCGCGCCGGTTGGGGCCGCATGGTGGGCGACTACCTGGCTCAGCGTGATGAGCTGCTGGCGCTCGCGATCATCACCGACGTGCGCCGAGGGTTCGAGGAAGACGACCTTTCGCTGCTTCAAACGGCGGCCGAATTGGGCATTCAGCCGATCTTGGTGGCCACCAAGTGCGACAAGCTGAAGCCCAACGCGCTGGCAACGCAGAAGCGTAAGATGTGCCGCGATATCGGAGCGACGACCAAGGACGTGGTTTGGTACTCGTCGCACTCGAACGTCGGACGCGAGGAACTTTGGCGCCGAATTCGCGGGCTGGCGTCGATCGAGAAGTGAGCACCATTCGCCCAGGCCGGGCGGAGGATGTGGAGGCCATGGTGGCCATCGAACGTGTGTCGACGGGGTCCCCTTGGTCCGAAACCGCGTTCGCCGATGAGCTCGGACGTGCGGTGTCGCGCGTGCTGGTCCTGACCGACGTTGCCGACGCGGAGGCTCGCGCTTCGGTGCTCGGTTTTGTGGTGTTCTGGGTCGTCGGCGACGAAGCTGAGGTGTTGAACATCGCGGTGAATCCGAGCGCCCGTCGCCGCGGGTATGGGCGGTCGCTTTTGGACGCGATGTTGGCCGCCTCCGCTGAGCTGGGTGCCGTCCGTGCATTCCTGGATGTTCGGTCCGAGAACGTGCCTGCCCTGGGGCTGTACCGTGCGCGCGGTTTCGAGGCGGTGGGCAAGCGGGCGCGATACTATCGGGACACCGGCGAAGATGCCGTTATCATGGCGCTGGACTTGGGAGCTTCGGCGGCCTGATTTGCACGCTTGAGGGGGGCCTGTCGCGGTGTTATAGGCTCGCCGCATCAACCTGGTACCCGGAGTTTCAATGCGGCTTTATAGCGGGCAATTTAAGATGATCGCGGCTGAGATCATCACAGCCCTCATCGACGCAGAGCTGGTGGAGATCAGCGAAGAAAAGCGCCCGGAGGCGGAGCTCGACGTCGAAGGCGTCCTTCGTGAATACCGCCGGATGGATCGTCAGATTCAGCAGCGTTCGCGTGATCTTACCATCAATGACGGCCGAAGCGCCGAGATGAAGATGAAGCGGCGAATCGCGAAGGAGAAGAACTTCGGCATTGGCGATGACGCGCTTGAGTACGTCATCTCGCAGTTGCTGGAGACCTTCATGGTTTCGCCGCACTTCGATGAGATCTACGGCGATGATCGCGACCTGCGGTCCAAGATTACGCCGGTGATGAAGAAGTACACCGCCAGTCGTGACAACGAAGTCGACGAGGCGGTCCGGTCCAAGATCAAGAACCTCGAAGAGGGTTCTGCCGCGTGGGACATTGAGTACCAGCGCGTGATGGACCGCGTGAAGCGCAACAAGGGCCTCGAGACGGACGAGTAGCCGCTCTCGCTGGCGCTAGCGCAGCCCGAGTCGGTCTGCCCAATAGCGCCAGCGCTGCGTCATGGACCACCCTTCGGATGGGGTCCAACCGTCGGTGCGCTGAATCAAGGCGCGGTCGGCGATAAAGCGGATGTACGGACGCGAGTCGTTGAGCGCCTGGACCAAGGTGGCCAGTGGCGCGGTGTCCCACTCCTGCACGGGGTACCCGGCCTCCCGGAAGGCTTCGGCGTACCACTGCGATTGCGTCTCCTGGCCGTGTGTCATCCACCAAGCGTTCCAGAACGCGGAGAGCTCTTCCAGCCGAGGGCCGGAGAGGGCGTCGGACTCGTCGCCTGTCCAATCGCGACCGGTGGCCCGGGAGAGGACGTTGGCGACCGCTTCGCGCACATCGGGGCGTGGATCCGCGATCGCGGCCACCAGGTCCGGCACGGAGTCCGCGTTCCAAACGTTGCGGAGCGCGTGTGCGGCGGCGTACGCGACCGAGGTGCCGTCGGGCATAGATGCGCCGTCTCGGCGAACGACAGCGGCCAGCGGACCGGCCGCGCTCGGGTCAGCGACGTAGCCGAGCAGCCAAGCCGCCTGGCGTCGGACATCCGCCGAGGGGCTCGACTCGAGCAGCGGCACGACGGCGCCCGCGATTCCGGGCAGGTCATGCTCCGCGAGGACCTCCATGATGGCCAGCTGTACGGCGGGTTCAGCGTGGGGCAGGGCGGCCATCAGCTGCGGGACCGCGCCTTCGCCGGCGAGCGTGTTGATGCGGCCGAGGCACTCAGCGCCCACGTTGGGATCGGGGTCGCTGAGTCCGCGCGCCAGCTCCTCGACGCGCGCCTCAACGACGGAGTCGAAGGTCTGCGCGTGCGACCACTCGGGCCCCCAGTTGGTGCAGCCTTCCAGGCGGTCGTTTCTGGAGCAGAAGATGCGCAGGTGGAAGTGGTCGTCGTGCGGTGCGGAGTCGCCGGGCTGGTGCAGGATGTCGCTGGCGAGCGCGATTACACGTTCCGGCGCGCCGATGGACCGCGCGTGCTCGAGCAGCATTTGCTTGAGCGGGTCGTAGATGAAAATCCACTGCACCTGGGTTTGTTCGCTCGTGAGGAGCGCTTCGACCAGCGCCCAGCCGGCGGCGACGTCGAAGCGCCGGCCCGAGCCGTCGCGGGCGAGGCCATTGGAACGCACGGTGAGCAGCGTCTCGGGTTCTACGGAGTTGCCGTTTTCATCCACGAAGAAGAAGGCCAGGTCGGCGTCGCGTCCGTTGTTGTGCGAGCGGCTCCAGTACAGGTCGCCGCCGCCCGGATTCGCGATGTTTCCCACGCCGACCCGGGCGCCGGATACCGCGAAGGCGCGTTCGGCCGCGTCCTGGATGAGCCCGACGATCTCGTGGGTCCCGTAGTGGGTGTCGCGGCGCAGGTGCTCCGGCAGCACGAAGTGGTACGGGCCTTCGTCGTCGAGCTGTGCGGCGTTGATGAGATGCCCCGTGGAGGTCGTGCCGTACGAGATGGACCCGGGGACGTGCCGCGCAGGGTCGACGATCTGTCGGTACGGGACGTCCATGGGGGGCGGAACGTCGATGGCGCCGCCCAGACGGTGGGGTTCGGGGTCCTGGGCGGCCGCATCTGCGGGGTGGAGCAAGGCTCCGACGAGCAGCGAAGAGGCGGCCGCGAGCGCGGTAGAGGCACGAAGCGCGAACATTTGTGGCAGGCGTGGGGTGAACGACCGTTGACCGGCGAGGGACGCGCGGGGCAGTATGCGCCGTCTTGCGTCGGGAACTATGGCAAAACGTATACCTCAGATGGACCGCTCGGTCGCCACAGTCGCACTCGCTTACGCCGTATTGTGCGGAGCGCTACTGTGGTTCGCCGCGCCCGTGGGCCTGGTTGGACTCACTCTAGACCGTGATCTCGCGATCCTCGCGGGCTCCACCATGCCGTCGCCCAGCCTCCGGGTGGGGGATCGGGTGATCGAGGTCCAGGGACAACCGGTCGGAAGCGCAGCCGAGCTGTCTGCTGTGTTGGCGCGACTGCCCTCGGCCGAGACTTCGGTCACGATCGAGCGTCGCGACCGGATGCAGCGTGTCACGCTGAGCGAGCTCCGGTTTCGACGAGACCCGCCCGCCGACCTGTTGACCGCGCACCGCCTGGTCTCGATTGACGGACGGCCGGTGGCGGACGGCATCCCGATCTCAGAACTGGAAGGCTTCTTGGCCGACGCGGCGCCAACGCCGATCGTCGTGGAGTACGAGTTGGAGCGCACACCGCTGCGGGGAACGATTTCCGTGAAGCCGCGCAGTCACAGCCCGTTGGTGTTGGCTTGGTTGGGGCTCGGCGCCTTGGCCATGCTCGCGATCGGGCTGCTGTCGGCCGCGCGCCTCACTCGGCGCCGCGATTCGATGCCGATGGTTGTCGCTGGTCTCGGTGGTTTGGCACTATCGGCGCTCACAGCGCTGCTCGTCACGGACGGCTGTGCGCCCTCGTTTTCGCTCGGCGCGGTGACCTTGTTCGCGCTCTGGCGCGGCTTCACGCTGCGCACGTCAGATGACGATGGTCCCGGCGGCTCCGTCGGCATGCTCGTGGTCGCTCCGGCGTTCGTGCTCGGCGCCGGCGCCCTCTATGTGGCGGTCACATCGGTTGCCCAGGAGACGGTCGGCGGCTGGCTTGCGCACTTGCGGCAAGCCACTGTCGTCGGTGGCGTGGTCGGCATTGCGTACTTGGTCGTGTGGGTCCTTCGTGCGCGCTCGACCAGCCCGGCCGCCGCGCGCATCGCGGGCGCCATTTTGCTCGCGGGTATCGCGTTGGGCAGCATCTTGGGTGCGACGGGTGCCGTTGGCGTGCACGACGCCGTTCTTTGGACACTACTGGTCAGCGGTGCTGGCGCGTGGGTCGTGGACATCCGCGCGCAGCTCGCGGGCAGCGTGCCGATGCGAGGGCGCGCCCAGGCTGTGTCCGGCGTCGGACTTGAGGAAGCGCTCATCGCTGTACAGGCCGTGCTGCCCGAAGGGTTTCACGCTGAGGCCGTGGGCGGAGTCGACGAGACGTGGGTACGCGTCCGACGCGAAGAGCGAGGTTCCTCGTTCGAGTTGGCGACCGTGGCGGCGAGTGAGGAGATCGGCGGCGGGTTCGGAATGTTGGCCCTTGAGGGCGGCATGTTCCCTCGGCACACGCGCATGCACGGCAGCGATGTGGTCGAGGACGACCCGTTCGCAGACTTTGGCTCGCGTCTTGGCATCGTCGCGGCGTTCCCCGCCGGTGGCCAAGGGACGCGCGCCGGCGTCGCTGGGTTCTTCGCCGTCTTCTCTGAAGAAGCGGCTGAGTCTGGCCTCGCGTCTGCCGTCGTCGACCTCGAGGCGGTCTTGGAGGCCGTCCAGGACGTGGACTCGCCCCGTGTCGCCCATGAGCTGGTGGCGTTGGTTTCGCAGAGCATGTTGCGGACCGCGCGGCGCGCCGGAAAGCGGGCGTTGAAGTCGGCGCCCGCAGCGAAGCCTCCCGCGGTACCCTCCGAGGCAAAGCGCGGCTCCGAGAAAGGCGGCGCGACGCAAGGGGCATCCGTTGCCGGCGAGGCTTGGTCGCGACAGTTGGCCGAAGAGCTCAAGCGCGGCTACCCCGTTGACGATCCAGACGCTTTGGACGACCGCGAATGGATGGCGCTCGGCTTCTTGCGCGAGTCCATCAAGCCCGCGTTGCTGGTGGGCGAGCCCGGTGTTGGCAAGGAGTTCGTCGCGCGCGCGGTCCACGAAGCCATGTGGGGAGACGAGCGGCGGTTTGCGGTGCTCGACTGCGCAGTACGTCCGGCGTCTATCGTCGAGATCGAGTTGTTCGGCGACGAAGAAACCACTGGCCTGGTCGAGCTGGTCGGCTCTGGAACGTTGCTCATCAAGGGCGCCTCTAGCCTCGGTGAATCCCGCCTGGCACAGTTGGTCGCCCGACTGCTGCGCGCGAAGGCCCGCATCGTGTTTGCGGAGCGGTACACCGGCGCCGAACCTGGCGTGCCCAAGAGCGTGCCTCCCAGCATCCGCGGCGCCGTCGAAGACCGGAACATCCACTTCTCGCCGTTGCGCGACCGACCGGACGATATCGTCCGCTACGCTCGGTACTTCCTGCACCGCGCCGGCATGACGTACGACGCGATGGTGACGGACGTGGACCAGAGCGCTGAGCAGTGGCTCCGAGCGCTCACGCTGCCCACGAACTTCCATGAACTCAAGGCGTTGGTCGCGTCGGCGGCGCTCCGTGCGCGGTCCGAAGTGGTCACCGTTGGTGACTTCCAGGTGGGGCCAAAGCCGGCGGCGCCTCGGGCGCAACCCACGTTCGGAGATGGGGCTGCCGAGACCACCGGAGACACGCCGGCCCGAAGCGCTAGCGCATCCGTCGACGCCTCCTCGAACGCGCCTGCGTCAGCCCCGCAACCGGCGCCGAAGCCGTCTTCCGAGCCCATGGAGGACGATGGTTGGACCGACGAGGAACGCGCGGAACGAACCGCGATCGCGGACGCGCTGGAAGAATTCGACGGCAACCGCACGCACGCCGCAGAGGCGCTGGATATGAGCCGTGGCGCGCTTCTTCGCCGCATGCGGAAGTACGAGATTAGCTAGCCGAGGTTGACCGGCGCGCGGTGGCGCGTAGCTTGCGCGGGTCCCTTCCTGCACGAGTTTCCATGCGCATTGCTGTCGCCGCCTTCGTTGTCTCCGTTTCCGCTGCTGCCTGCTCGCCGTATCAGCTGCCTGACCCACCGGCCGTAGAAGACCGTGGCGAAGTGGCGTTGAACCCGGCTGTGGAGCAGCGCCTCAGCGCCGAGCGTTTCTCTGAAGCGCGCCGGACGGTGCTGTCGTTGTACGAAGCGCTCGAAGCGGAGCGTTGGGACGATGCCGCCGCCTTGCTGTCGAATGAGACGCGCCTGCTGCTCAGCGAAGGCGGAACCGCGGACGCGACCGCCGCGCTCGCCGCCCAAGAGGTGACGCTGAATGGTGTGCGGTACGGCTTCGACCCGGTCGACCTGTTCTTGCTCGAGGGGCCCGAGTCGTTCGAGGACGACTGGCAACAAGAGGAGCAGGCCGAGACGGGCCGCCGAAAGGAGATTTTCATCGTGGCTGGCGAGGAGTTCCGGCGCGTGGTGCTCATCCATGAGGGTGACGCTTGGCTAGTTCACATGCGCCGCTGGCCGACGGACCGATTGACGTCGGAGCCGGTGAGCGGTCGCGGCGACGACGCCGACCCAACGAGCAGCGAGGGCGGATGACATCGCTACCGCTGGAACTGGACGACGTCCTGGCGCGCGCAGCGTCTGGAGGGGTCGCGTTCGAGGACGTGATTCAGCGTCCGATCGCGATCGAGCCACAGCCCCGGACGTTGGTCATTTTGGACCATCGCGGAACGGAGCACGGCTTTCCCTGGCACTCCGTCGGTTGGGCGATTTTGCTGGTCAGCGTTGTCGCGGCGACGCTGCTGTCCGGCCGCGGCTTGTTCCGCGACTTGGGCGCCATGACCCTTGGCTTCGCGATCGTCGCGTTTGCGGTCCTGCTCATCGTGCGGGCACGCCCGAAGCTGGTCTACAGTGAAGTGCCGCTGTTGTGGGTGAACAGCACGATGGGCATCCTGCGCGTTCGGGAGCACCCCGACCAGGTGGAGCTGACGACGAGCAGCAACATCGCGTTCGACGAAGTGCGCGAGGTCTTGTTCTCGCAGCGTGATTTTCGGTTCCCGGGCGTGCGGCGGGGCGGCGAGGTGTCCGGCGCGGCCGTGTTCCTGCGGCTGTGGGATGGCGCGGTGTGGCCGATTATCCCGGCGACCCTCGAGAAGCGCGACGCGTACAACATCGCCTTGGGCGTGGCACAGCGCGTTGGCGTGGGTGTGAAGCAAGTTGGCGCCGGGTGGTCCGACGCTCCAGCGCGCCCGCCGCGGTAGCGTTCCGGCGGCCGTCGGCGCCCGTAGGGGCTCCTCATCGGGGGATTTCGCCGAAACGGGCGCGTCACGCGTCTGGTTTGCGACCGCGGCCGCGGTCGTGAACACGCCCCCAGATTGACATCGCGGAACGCCCCGATCTAGCTAATACGCTGGCACTTAGCAGGAGCGACGCTTTGATCTTCAACAAACGGTTCGGCAGATACACACTCGTCAAGAAGATCGCCATGGGCGGTATGGCGGAGGTGTACCTCGCGATGAAACGCGGTCCGGACCGCTTCGAGAAGCTCGTGGCGCTGAAGAAGCTGCACGAGCACCTGATCGCGGACCGCGAACACGTCTCCATGTTCTTCCAGGAGGCGAGACTCTCCGGGCTGTTCGAGCACCCGAACCTCGTGACCGTGTACGACGCGGAGCACATCGAGGGTCGGCCGACGATGGTCATGGAGTACGTTCCGGGCGCCACCGTGGACGCCTTGACGACGCGCTGCGCTGAGCACCAGCAGTTGATTCCGGTGCTCCTGGCGCTGGCCATCGTATCCGAAGCCGCGCACGGGCTTCACGCCGCGCATACCGCCGTCGGTCTCGACGGGGCGCCGCTCAACATCGTTCATCGAGACGTGAGCCCCCACAACATCCTGGTCGGCTGGGACGGTGCGGTGCGGGTCTTCGACTTTGGCGTCGCCGTAGCCGCGACGACCGGTGGCCAAGGCCAGCTGGCCGGCAAGACCGCCTACATGTCTCCGGAGCAGTGTCGCGGCAAAGCCATCGATGCGCGCAGCGACGTGTTCGCGCTCGGCATCGTGCTGCACGAGCTGCTCACCGGGCAATCGTTGTTCAAGCGCGAGAACCAGATCTCCTCCATTCGGGCCATCACCGAGGATACGGTCGCGCCGCCGAGCGCCAGCCGCCCCGGGATCGACCCCGCCATCGACGCCATCGTGCTCAAGGCGCTCGCGCGCGACGTGTCGCAGCGGTACCAGAGCGCGTGGGATCTGCACGTGGCCCTCGTTGAGGCGCTCGCCCATCGCGACGCCGTGGCGCACGACGCGGCGCTGAAGACGCTGATGCGCGGCGCGTTCACCGCCGAGGCCGCCGAGATCGACGCCGTTGTGCAGAAGATCCTGCAGGCGCCTGAACAATCCGAAGCGACCATCGACCTGGCCACCTTTGACCTGCGTGCCGATGCGGCGCGCATGGACGAGGGCATCCACACGGACTCGGCTGGAGCGCCTGGGGCACAGCTCGGCGCCACCGCGCCAGCAGTGCTCGGCGGCGGTACCATCAGCGCTGCCGCCGCGGCTTCTGCTGCGGCTCAGCTCCGAAGGGCGAAACGTACGAACGCGATGCTCGCCATCATCGCACTGCTCGCGGTCATCGCGGCTGCCGCGGCGTTTGCATTCAGGCCGTCGGTCGAGCCCGTCGCCGAGGTGAACGAGCCGGTCGCCGCACCCACGAACTTACCCGTGGCGGTTGAGTCGATCCCGCCCGGGGCCACGATCACGATCGCGGGTGTGGACCGTCCTGAGGTCACCCCCGCCCAAGTCGTTCTGCCGTCCGGCGAGCCCACGCAGATCACAGTTTCGGCGCCCGGTTATCGGCCGACGACGGTGACCGTGAACCCCGACGCAGACGACCCGATGAGCTTCCGCACGTTCGTGGAGCTCGACGTGGACCCGGAGTCTGACTCAGCCCCCATCGGCGTGGTTCGCGTCGTGTTCAACCCTGAAGATGCCACCGTCCACGTGAACGGAGATTTGGTCGGCACAGGCTCGCCGGTCGTTGTGGAGGGACTCGCGCTCAATCGCGAGCACCAACTGCGGCTGACCCGCGAAGGCTATGAGACGCTCCACTTCCCGGTTGAACTCGATAGCGCGGACCCACTGGAAGTGCAGCTCGACTTGGCTGAAGCGCTCGACCTCGGCGTGATCAACATCAGCTCGCGCCCGAGCGGCGGCACCGTTCGCATCAATGACGAAGCCATCGGCGAGGCTCCCATCGAGGGCCTCGAGCTGCCGGCAAACCAGACGTACACCATCGAAGTACGGCGGAGCGGATATCGCAGATGGCGTCGCGCCATCCTGCTGCGTCCCGGCCACACGGAAGATATCGTCGCCGACATGGAGCGCGAGTCCGGCGGCAACTCAGAGCCCCGAGCAGCTGAGAACACCGCGGCAGCGGAGCCCACCACGCCGACACAACGTGATCCGGAGCCTGAGCCTGAGCCGGAACCAGAACCGGAGCCCGAGCCGGAAGGCCCGCGCTACGAGATGATCGAGTAGACGCCGCTGGCGCTACGAGAAAGGGGACGCCGGCTGAGCCGGCGTCCCCTTTCTCGTACAAGTCTCCGGCCCCTCAGCAGGGCCGGCGCTCGTCTTCGCTACTTGAGGCGGTCGCGGACGATGTTCGCGAAGTCTGCCACGGCATCAGGGATGCCGGCGGCGTTCTTACCACCGGCTTGGGCTAGCGTCGGCTTGCCGCCACCGCGTCCGCCAACGTGCGCTGCAGCGGCGTTTACCAGGTCGCCGGCCTTGAGCCCGCGGCTCT